>NZ_DATNJW010000300.1:0-13110 GCF_035603715.1 Mycobacterium sp.
ACCGCCCCCGCCGCCGCCTCCCAACGGGACTGGTATCGGGTTGTGAAATGCGGGCGCGGCACCCTGGCCGCCGGCACGGGCCAGCGGGCCGGAAAAGGCGCTTGCCGTTCCTGTTCCTGCTCCGATGGCGATTGCCGTGAATGCTCCGGCGATGGCGGCTCCGGCCATCAGTTGGTTCGGTCGCATCATCGTGACTTCTGTCTACTTCGGGCCTATTGGGCCCCGGATTGGACAAAATCGACGCTACATAGGCTGCCTATGAGTTAGCTGCACGTAACCTGCCAAACCGGTCCGAAGCAGCGAGCTTTGCAAACAGATCAACGCCGACAATCAATTTCGCGGAGAGGCCAGCCAACTTCGTTAACTGGCCAACGGTGTGATGCGTTAACTTGAGCGTGGCTCAGTAGAACTCGACAGGTTCGAAGAAGAACCTCACAAACCCGGCGCCCTCAACGTCTACTCGGTAGACAACAATTCCAACGAACACCGGAGGTCCCATGTCCACCGCAGCCACCACCACGTCGACTCGTCACGTCGTCATCGACTCACCGATCGGACCGCTGACTCTGGTACGTAACGACGACGGTCTGACCGGTCTGTACTACCCGGGGCACTGGACCCAGCCCGATCAGACGACATTCGGGCCGCAAGTCGAGCCGAGCGACGACCACGGATTCGACGAGGCGATCGCGCAGCTGCGCGAATACTTCGCCGGCGAACGCGAGGAATTCGATCTGCCGCTCAATCCCGTCGGCAGCGAACGAGCCCGTCGGCTCTGGCAGCTGCTCTCCGAAATCCCCTACGGCCGCACCACGACGTACGGTGCGTTGGCCCGCAGGATCGGTGGCGGCATCAGCGCGCGCGCTATCGGAGGATTCGTCGGCCACAACCCGTTGTCGATCTTCATCCCCTGCCATCGTGTGGTCGGATCAACGGGCAAACTCACCGGATACGCCGGCGGCCTGGACCGCAAGCAGCTCCTCCTCGAGCTGGAGAAGGCCGTACCCGTTGCACCGCAAGCACTCTGGTAACAGGAATGAAGCCGCCGTTCGAAAACGTCGTCGCGCAGCACGGTGCCACCGTGCTGCGGGTGGTGCGCGCGGTCCTCGGCCACGCCGACGCTGACGACGCTTGGTCGGAGGCTTTCCTGGCGGCGATGAAGGCCTACCCCGCCCTGCCGGCTGACGCCAACGTCGAGGCGTGGCTGGTGACGATCGCTCACCGCAAGGCGATCGACATCACCCGCGCGTCGGCGCGACGGGCCATCCCCGTGCCAGAAACACCGGACCGACCGATGCCCGATCACGACGACGATCACTTCGAGCTCACCCAAGCGGTTGCCGCCCTGCCCACCAAACAACGTCAAGCGGTGGCCTATCACTATTTGGCCGGGCTGCCCTACGCCGAGATCGCCACGCTCCTCGACAGCAGCGCGGCCGCTGCGCGCCGGGCGGCCGCCGACGGCATCGCCACCCTGCGGCGCACCTATTCGCATGACCTCACAACGGAGTTCGCTGATGACCACCATTGACCTCACCGCGGCCTATCCGGTCGACGATGACGACCTCACCCGCCTACACGCCCGTCTAGCGGCCGCCGCTGACGACGACGACCTGCTCGACGTCGCCTACCGCACGGTCGACTCCCCGGTCGGCTCGCTGCTGATCGCCGCGACGCCCGTCGGACTGGTGCGCGTGGCGTTCAGCAGCGAGGGCCACGACGCCGTCCTGCAGAACCTGTCCGACCGGATCAGCTCCCGACTGCTGCACGCTCCAGCCCGCCTGGACGCTGCGGCGCACCAACTCGACGAGTATTTCTCCGGACGTCGTCACGCCTTCGACATTCCGCTGGATTGGCAGCTCTCCAAAGGATTTCGCCGTGTGGTCCTCGGTCACCTGGCCGTCGACATCGGCTACGGCACCACTGCAAGCTACGGCACCCTGGCCCGACTTTCGGGATCACCCAAGGCCGTTCGCGCCGTGGGGACAACCTGCGCGACCAACCCCATCCCGGTCGTGGTGCCATGCCACCGCGTGGTCCGCTCCGACGGCACCATGGGCGGCTACCGCGGTGGTCCGAGCGCCAAACGCGCGCTATTGGATCTCGAAGGCATCGAAAAGTGACGCCCGCCCGCAACCGGGTCTCGCCGCGCGGCGACATAATCGCGGTCGCGAGCCGCGGAGCATGGATGGGCAATCGGGGTCGGCTACACGAAGGACGCGGTGCCCGCGACGTCGTCAGGAACTCTCGGGGCAAGGCCTGGATCACCTGCGTCTTGGAGTTCAGAGGACGGCACTCCGAGCAGTGGGCACCCAATCACTACACCCAGCTGTTCTTTCTCGACGAGGCGGTCGCGTTCGCCGCGGGTCATCGCCCCTGTGCCGAATGCCGCCGCAGCGACTACAACACCTACCGGCAGATGTGGCATCAAACCCACGGCGGCGCAATGCCTTACGCCAGGGACATGGACAACCTGCTGCATCGCGAACGGGCTGCATCGCATCGGATGCCGTGGCGTGCCCTGCCCGATGGGGTATTCGTCGACACAGCCGATGGACCGGCCGTGATCGCAGGCGATCACCTGGCGGTCTTCGACGAAGATGCCTACACCTATCGACGACTGGCGGCGAAGCCGGTCGAGGGCTTCGCGTCGGTGCTCACCCCAGCGTCGACAGTGGCAGTGCTGGGCGCGGGATACCCGGTCCAGATCGATCAGAGCGCGCTGAACTAGGGGCCAGACTCCCCGGGCGATCAAATTTTTGGGCTACTTAACCCATTTGATCTATGCCGCAGTAGGCTGTCACACGATCCGAGCGAAAGGGCGAAAGTGACAGCAGCCGAACATACTTACGATGTCGTCGTGCTCGGGGCCGGACCCGTTGGACAGAATGCCGCCGAGCGCGCCCGAGCGGGCGATCTCAGCGTCGCAATGGTCGAACGCGAACTGGTGGGCGGTGAATGTTCCTACTGGGGGTGCGTGCCCAGCAAGGCGCTGTTGCGTCCAGTGATCGCCATCGCCGATGCAGATCATCTGGACGGCGCCCGCGAAGCGGTCACGGGTTCGATCAGCGCGGCCGGCGTTTTCGGTCGACGAGACCGCTACGTGACCAATTGGGACGACGCGGATCAAGCCGATTGGGTGGCCGGTATCGGCGCAACTCTGGTGCGTGGCCACGGACGACTGGACGGTCCCCGTCGCGTCACGGTCACCACGGCAGGCGGGGACACGTCGGCGCTGACCGCTCGGCACGCCGTCGTCATCTGCACGGGAAGTAGTGCGGCGCTTCCGGATTTACCCGGCATCGCTCAAGCCCGGCCGTGGACTAACCGCAGAGGCACCGACAGCAGCGCGGTGCCAAACCGGCTCGCGGTTGTCGGCGCAGGCGGGGTAGGCGTCGAAATGGCTACCGCATGGCACGGTTTGGGTGCTTCGGTCACATTGTTGGCCCGGGGGCCAGGTCTGCTGCCGCAGATGGAATCGTTCGTCGGTGCGCTCGTCGAGCGCGGATTCCGGAAGTCCGGCGTCGATGTCCGCCTGAATGTGTCCGTGAGCCGGCTACACCGTGCCGACCCGGATGGACCGGTGACTCTGGAATTGAGCGACGCCAGCGAGCTGGAAGTTGATGAAGTGCTGTTTGCAACGGGTCGCGCTCCGAACAGTGATGACATCGGTTTGCAGACAGTGGGACTCACTCCTGGCAGCTGGCTTGAGGTCGACGACACTTGTCGCGTGAAAGCCGTGAAGGACGGATGGCTGTATGCGGCCGGCGACGCCAATCATCGGGCGTTGCTTACCCACGAGGGCAAATACCAGGGGCGGATCGCCGGTGCAGCCATCGCGGCGCGGGCAGCAGGCGAGACACTGGATACCGCGCCGTGGGGTACGCATGCGGCCACTGCCGACCATTACGCCGTGCCACAGGTTTTCTTCACCGATCCCGAAGCCGCCGCGGTCGGACTATCGGCCCGTGAAGCTGAGCAGGCCGGTCATCGTGTGCACACCGTGGACGTCGACATAGGCGACGTCGTGATGGGCGCGAAACTCTACGCCGACGGATACACCGGGCGGGCGCGGATGGTGGTGGACGCCGACCGCGGCTACCTGCTCGGCGTGACGTTCGTCGGTCCCGGCGTCTCGGAGCTTCTGCATTCGGCCACCGTCGCAGTTGCCGGCCAAGTGCCCGTCGACCGGCTGTGGCATGCCGTCCCATGCTTTCCGACGATCAGCGAAGTCTGGCTGAGACTCCTTGAAGCGCATCGTGATTCGACCCGCGTCTAATCGCTACTATCTGGCCGAGGTTCGCCGAGCCGGGATCTGATCGCGCCCCACGGGTCGGCGTAGCGGCCCGGTGCGTCCCGATATGCGGCTTGGCGTTTCAGGAATTGCCGTACCACGGGGCCGACGATGAACATCGGATAGCGCCGCCACCCGACGATGGCCCGCATCTCCGCCAGCATGTCCGGCCACGAGTGGTGCTGGAACTTCAACGCCTGCTGCGCGCGGGTGGTGTCCAACCAGTCGGTGACAAACCAGTTTTCGTCGCTGTCGGGATCACCGGGGCGGCCGGCGGGCAGGACGTCCGACAACCCCCTGGCCGCGGCCAGCGCCAACCCGACCTCTTTCTGCCGGAGCAGATGCGAATCGTCGCCGGCGATCAGCAGAGTTTCGCCCGCGACGTCGGCCGTCGCCGCAGCGGCGAACGCGGCCGCGACATCCCGGACGTCGACGGTGTGGATGCGCCCGTCGGTCGGCAGCGCGCTTTCAAAGAACAACGCGTCGCCGGTGAACGGCATCGCGCCCGGCTCGACGCTGATCACCCCGCCGAGGCGCAGGATCACCCACTCCAAACTCGAAGCCCGGACCTGGTTTTCGGCCATCACCTTGTGGGCGCCGTAAAGGTCCGCCGGCCGCAGCGGGGAGTCGACGCGCAGCCGGTCGGGGTGACGATAGGGATTACGCGACCCGTAGACCGCGTTGCTGGAGGCCAACACGAAGCGCGGCGGATGCTCGCTTGCCTGCGCGGCGCGCAGCAGCTCCGCGGTCGCGTCCACGTTGACGCGACGCGCGAGTTCAGGATGGCGATAGGCCGGCGGCAGAATCACCGCGGCCAGGTGGACGATCACGGTTGGCGACACCTCGGCGAGCAGCCGGTCAACGTCGCGCGGGTCGGTGAGGTTGGCCCAGCTGGCCTCGGCGCCGGCAGGCAGCGACTCGGCGGCTTTGCGCTGGGCGGGGGTTCCGAGGTCCGTGGCGACCACGCGGTGGCCGTCGGCGGTCAGCCGGCGCACGGTCTGCGACCCGACCAGGCCGAAACCGCCTGTGACAAGCACCTTCTCGGTCATCGCCCCCCAGTCTGAGATCGATTCTCAACATGCGAATATGACATTCTCCAAAAATGAGAGTAACATGCTGTTAAAGTTGACCGGCAACCGCGAGGGCTCACACATGGCGAATGCGCCCAGGAATCGCGAGACGGCCAAGTGGGATCCGGAATTCACCAAGCAGGTCGCGAAAACCGTCGGACCGTTGATCAAGCGGTATCACCGCGCCGAGGTCCGCAACATCGACAACATTCCGTCATCGGGCGGAGCGCTGGTGGTGTCCAATCACTCCGGCGGGATGATGACTCCCGACGTCTTCATCTTCTCGCCGGCCTTCTACAACGAATTCGGCTACGACCGCCCCGTCTACACACTCGGTCATTACGGCATCTTCATGGGCCCGTTGGATGGCGTGCTGCGTCGCCTCGGCGTCATCGAGGCCAGTCGTGAGAATGCCGCCGTGGCACTGCATTCGGGCGCGGTGGTGCTGGTGTTCCCCGGCGGCGACTACGACTCCTACCGTCCCACATTCAGCAACACCATCGACTTCAACGGCCGCACCGGCTACGTCCGGACCGCCATCGAAGCCGGCGTGCCGATCGTGCCGACGGTCTCGATCGGCGGGCAGGAAACCCAGCTGTTCTTGACCCGCGGCAACTGGTTGGCCCGCACGCTCGGTCTGACCAAGGCTCGACTGGACATCTTGCCGGTGAGCTTCGGTTTCCCGTTCGGCTTGAGCGTGATCCTCCCGCCCAACCTTCCGCTGCCATCGAAGGTTGTCACCGAGGTCCTCGAACCGATCGACATCACCGCGCAATTCGGCAAGGATCCCGACGTCGCCGCGGTGGACGAGTACATCCGGTCGGTGATGCAGGCCGCGCTGGACCGGTTGGCCAAGCAGCGTCGGTTCCCGATCCTGGGCTGACGTCCGACTCCTGAGCTGCCGACGCCGAATCTGCGATTCGGCGAATACACCATCTCGTTGGTGCTTGCATGAATACGTCGGCACGGAGGTGGGCGTGAAAAGACTCAATGGCATGGACGCCATGCTGCTCTACAGCGAGACGCCGAACCTGCACACGCACACGCTGAAGGTGGCGATCATCGATCCTTCTGGCGGCGAAATCGACTTCGGCTTCGACGACTTCCGCCGCCACCTACTCCGCCGGATGCACCTGCTGGAACCGTTGCGCTACAAGCTCGTTGACATCCCCTGGCGGCTGCATCATCCGATGTGGCTGGAGAACTGCGAAGTCGACTTGGATTACCACTTGCACCGGGTGCAGGTGCCCGCACCCGGCGGGCGCCGCGAGCTCGACGCCGTCATCGGCGAGGTGGCCTCCACGCCGCTGGACCGCAGCCGGCCGCTGTGGGAATTTCACTTCGCCGAAGGGCTGTCCGGCGGACGGTTTGCCGTGATCGGCAAGATCCACCACGCACTGGCCGACGGTGTCGCCTCGGTCAACCTGCTGGCCCGTGCCATGGACCTGAAGGACGCACCGGCCGACGAGCGGGACAACGACGAGGCCGGCGTCACACCGACCACCGCAAGTCTGCTGCGAGCCGCGGGCCGCGATCACGTCCGGCAGATCGCCGAGCTCCCCGGCCTCCTCAAGAGCGCCGCTACGGGTGTCACTCGGGTACGCCGCCGCTCTCGGGAGCGCGGCAACCATCCGGACCTCGCGAACGCCTTCGACGCGCCACCGACCTTCCTCAACCACCTGGTGTCGCCGCGGCGCCGGTTCGCCACCACCGCACTTCGGCTGGCCGACTTCAAGGCGACCGCCAAAGCGCTGGGCATCACCCTCACTGATCTGGTGCTGGCGACGGCGGCCGGTGGGTTGCGGGAACTGTTGTTGCGCTATGACGGGACAGCCGACCGTCCGATCCTCGCGTCGGTACCCACCGCCACCGACAAATCGGACCGAGTCTCCGGCAACGAGATCAGCGGTCTGATGATCTCGCTGCCGGTGCACGTCGCTGATCCGTCCGAGCGCGCCCAGCTGGTGGCGACGGCAACCAAGATCGCCAAGGAGGAAAACGAAATTCTCGGCCCGCGCCTGTACGGACAGATGATGGGTTACCTACCGACGGCAATCGCTCCGGCGGCGTTTCGGTGGATGGGTCACCGCGACGCGCCGAGCAAGGTGATGAACGTCGCGGTGTCCAGCGTTGCCGGGCCACGGGAGCGTGGCCACTTCGCCGGCGCCCCGGTCAGCGAGATCTACTCGACGGGCGTGCTGTCACCAGGTGCCCCGGTCAACATCACGGTCTGGAGCTATGTCGACCAGCTCGGCATCGCGGTGCTCACCGACGACGAGACCTTCAAGGACCCACATGAGGCAACCGATGCACTGGCAGCGGCATTCAGCGAATTACGCAGCACCGCAGGGTTTTCCGTCGGCAACAGCACGGTCGGCCTGATGGCCGAACACGCGTTGCGCTAGCTGCGGCTCAGGCGGCGAGGACGGCGTCCAGGGCCGAATAGAACAGGCCCAGACCGTCGTCGGACGGCCCGGTCAGTGCCTCAATCGCGTGCTCGGGGTGCGGCATCAGCCCCACGACGCGACCGTTGGCCGAGCTGACTCCGGCGATGTCACGCAGCGAGCCGTTGAGGTTGTCGTGGTAGCGAAATACCACGCGGCCTTCGCCTTCCAACTCGTCGAGCACGTCGGCGGATGCCACGTAACGGCCCTCGCCGGACTTCAACGGGATCAGCAGATCGGCATCGGCTTCGAACCGAGACGTCCATGCCGTCGACGTCGATGCGACCTTAAGCCACACGTCGCGGCAGACAAAATGCAAACCGGCGTTACGGGTGAGCGCACCGGGCAGCAGCCCGGCCTCGCAGAGCACCTGAAAACCATTGCAGATTCCCAACACTGGCAACCCGCGCTCTGCGGCGGCGACGACCTCCCCCATTACCGGAGCGAATTTCGCGATAGCACCGCAGCGCAGGTAATCGCCGTAGGAGAATCCGCCGGGTACCACCACCGCGTCGACACCCTTGAGGTCGGCGTCGGCATGCCACAGGCTGACCGCCTCGGCGCCGACGACACGCACCGCGCGGGCGGCGTCCACGTCATCGAGTGTGCCGGGAAAGGTGATAACGCCGATACGCGTCGTCACTGCGGCTCTCGGCTTACGGTCCAGTCTTCGATGACGGTGTTGGCCAGCAGCGACTCGGCAATCTCTTCCAGCGCCGAGTCGTCGACGCTGTCGTCCACCTCGAGCTCAAATCGCTTGCCCTGTCGCACATTCGAGATACCGGCATGTCCAAGCCGGCCCAGTGCGCCGACGATCGCCTGGCCCTGCGGGTCGAGAATCTCACCCTTGGGCATTACGTGCACAACCACCCGGGCCACCCGCACTCCTCCTGATGTTTTGGCTGCTCGGCGCCAACTCTACCGGTCGGCACCCCGGCCGTCGTGCTAGCACGAGCCAAGGTAGGCCGCGCACAGCGGCGAGGCCATGGCGTCCAGCACCTGGGCGTCGGAGATGATCGGCCAGGGCAGCTGGACTGGGTCTGACGCCCATAGGGTCAGCTCGCTAATCGTGCTGTTTTCCGAGCGCGCGACCAGGTAGGTATGCATGATCACCGGCCCGCTGACCACCGCGGAAAGCCGGTTCGGCTCGTCGACGGTGACCGACGGCGACTCTCCGGCGGCACCCAGTTGGCAGCCGCGCAACGCCGCGGTGGCGATGTCGAACACCGATGTCGCGCTTTGGCCGCCGCGTGCGGTGTCGCCCCGCCAGTGCACCACCTCGGCCCGCAGCTGCCATTGGCCCTGAGGTTTGTCGACAGCCACCCGGCTCGCGACCGCGGAGTTGCGGGTGTCCTGCGGAAAGACTGGCGTCGCGCACACCTCCTCGAACCGGAACCGGGGCGTCGCGCCACCGGTCATCGACACGGCCGACTCGGCCGGCGAGGGCCAGTGGTACGAGGCGTTCAGCGGTATCGCGGACGAGGAGATCCAGGCGGTGTCGGGAATCTTGTCGCACACCGTCGGACAGGTTTCCGGATCCGCGACGGCGAAACCGGACGACGACACGCACGCCGCCGACAGAACCCCCACGATCAGCGTCGCCGCCAGGACTAGGCGCATGCCGTGGACCCCATGAGCGCACAATCGTAGACATGCAACTCACGCATTTCGGCCATTCCTGCGTTCTCGCCGACTTCGGCCACACCACGGTGCTGTTCGACCCGGGAAATTTCTCACACGGCTTCGAAGGCATCACCGGCCTGTCCGCGATCGTGATCACCCATCAGCACCCTGACCACGTGGATCAGGAGCGACTGCCCGCGCTACTGGACGGCAATCCGGGCGCCGCGCTCTACGCCGACCCGCAGACCACCGAGCAGCTGAGCGTGCCGTGTCGCGCCGTGCACGTCGGCGACGAACTGTCGGTCGGCGAGCTGACCATCCGCGCGGTCGGCGGCCGGCATGCCGTCATCCACCCGGAAATCCCGGTGATAGACAACATCTCGTATCTCGTCGGCGACGGCGAACACCCGGCACGCTTCATGCATCCCGGCGACGCGCTGTTCGTTCCGGACGAGCCGGTCGACGTGCTGGCCACCCCGGCCGCCGCACCCTGGATGAAGATCTCCGAGGCGGTGGATTACCTGCGGGCCGTGGCGCCGACCCACGCGGTGCCCATCCACCAGGCCGTCGTCGCGCCGGAGGCGCGCGGCATTTACTACGGTCGGCTCAGCGAGATGACCAGCACGGACTTCCAGGTGCTACCTGAAGAAAGCGCGGTTGCCTTTTAGCAGCCGACGAGCGTGCGGCTAGCTTCACACTCGAGGCCGACTGTGCGGCCGGCGTCACGCTGGCGAGGCTTTTAACCGATGTCGCTGGCCGCACCGCGGCCCGCGGCACGACCGGAGAAGATGCAGCCGCCCAAGAACGTTCCCTCCAGCGCCCGGTAGCCGTGCACACCGCCGCCGCCGAATCCGGCGACCTCGCCGGCCGCGTACAGCCCGTCGAGCGGGGTTCCGTCCGCCTTGAGCACTCGTGAATCCAGGTCGGTTTCCAACCCTCCCAACGTCTTTCGAGTCAAGATGTGCAACTTGACCGCAATCAGCGGTCCGGCCTTGGGATCCACCAAGGGGTGCGGTGGGACGACGCGGCCCAGCTTGTCGCCCAAATACTCGCGGGCAGCGCGGATCGCGGTGATCTGGCCGTCCTTGGTGAATTTGTTCACCACCTCGCGGTCGCGGGCGGTGACTTCGTCGGCGACCGTCGCATAATCCAGCGCCGCCACATCAGGCAAGGCGTTCATCGCCGACACCAAGTCGCGCAATGAATGTGCGGTGACGAAATCGATTCCCTTTTCGACGAAAGCCTGCACCGGACCGGGGGCGCCGGACCCAGCCCGCGACGCGATCAGCTGACGCACGCTGCGCCCGGTCAAGTCCGGGTTCTGTTCCTGACCGGACAAGCCGAATTCCTTGCCGATGATCTTGGCGTTCAACACAAACCAGGTGTAGTCGTAGCCCGACTTCGCGATGTACTCCAGCGTTCCGAGGGTGTCGAAGCCCGGGTACAACGGCACCGGCAACCGCTTGCCGGTGGCGTCCAGCCACAGCGATGACGGCCCGGGGATGATCCGGATGCCGTGCATCGGCCAGATCGGGTCGTAGTTGGTGATGCCCTCGGTGTAGTGCCACATCCGGTCCCGGTTGATCACCCGGGCGCCGGTCTTCTCGGTGATCGCGATCATCCGGCCGTCGACATGCGCTGGAACGCCGGTGAGCATCCGTTCGGGGGCCCGGCCCATCCGGGTCGGCCAGTTCGCCCGCACCATATCGTGGTTGCCGCCGATACCACCGCTGGTGACGATCACCGCCTGCGCACGAAATTCGAACTCTCCGATCGCGTTACGCGACGACTCAACGCCGCGCGCTTCGGACGACGGCTCCAGCACCGAACCCCGAACCCCGGTCACCGCAGCGCCGTCGACAATCAGCTCGTCAACCTGATGCCGGTGGGCGAACCGCACTTTCGGGTGATCGACCAGTCGGCGCGCGAAGATCTCGACGATCGCCGGGCCCGTGCCCCACGTGATGTGAAAGCGCGGAACTGAATTGCCGTGCCCCTGCGCGCCGTAGCCGCCGCGCTCGGCCCAGCCGACCAGAGGGAAGATCTTCAATCCCCTGGCGCGCAGCCAGCTGCGCTTCTCGCCTGCCGCGAAATCGACGTAGGCGTGTGCCCATTGCCGGGGCCAGAAGTCTTCCTGCCGGTCGAACGCCGCGGTGCCGAGCCAATCCTGCAGGGCGAGTTCGTGACTGTCGTGCACGCCCAGCCGACGTTGCTCCGGGCTGTCGACGAAGAACAAGCCGCCGAACGACCAGAACGCCTGCCCGCCGAGGTTGGCGCCGTTCTCCTGGTCCACGATCAGCACCCGCTTGCCGCGATCCACCAGCTCGCAGGCGGCCACCAGGCCGGCCAGGCCCGCCCCGACGATGATGACATCAGCTTGGGTATCGCTCATGGCGCTACACAGTAGCGACCTGAGGGGTCAGGCCGCGTCGAGAACGGCCTGATCGGCCCGCCACTGGTACACGGTGGGTTCGCAACCGTGCAGCAGCCCCAGATCCACCGAGTCCAGCATCGCCTGCAGCGGGCCCGGCTTGCGTAGGTGACTGGCCGCGACGGCAACCCGGACCACGCCATCGCGGCGCGCGACGCGCTCGGCCGACAGCACCAACATCCGGCACCACCACGGCTCGGACAGGAATCCTTCGCCGATGCCCAGTACCCGTGCCCGCACCGTCGTTTGCCGAACCAGGTCGGTGATCTCATGCAGATCGGCGAGAAGACGGAACCCGTTGCGCGGGAGGGCAGTAACTGTTCCTGGCGATGCGGTCCAACGCGGCGCCGCGAAGAGCCGGGTGCGCAGCCCGAGGTGTTCGAGCACCCGGTCTGCGGCCATCAGGCGCAAATTAGCCTCGTGGGCAGGAAGCGTGGCGAACTCACCGCGGCGCTTCTTGGTGGCCGCGTCGTCATATCCGTTCAGCAGGATCGCGTCGCCGGCGGCACGTCGGCCTGCCAGCCACTCGACGGTGACCGGATCCTGGTCCAGCCGGTAACCGTTCTTCAACCGCGGGGCGACCAGTAACGACACCGGTACGGACCGGTTGTCCATTTTCTCGCAGAATTCGGCGACGTCGTCCAATGTGCGTTCGCAAATCCCGGAGACCGAGACGATCAGTTTCCCAGACACATCACAATTTTGACGATGTCAGATGTCCAGATGGTGACATACACGCGGACAGCAAGCGTCAGTTCGAAGCGCCGACCAGCTAATTCGGTAGCACAGCCTCGACAGCCGCGATCACCTCAGGCGCGTCGGGCACCGTTTGCGGACGGAATCGGTTGACCACCTGTCCGCCTGGTGCGACCAGAAATTTCTCGAAGTTCCACTGCACGTCACCCGCTTGGCCGGCGGCGTCAGGCGTCTTGGTCAATTCGGCGTAAAGCGGGTGCCGGTCCGGCCCGTTGACCTCGGTTTTAGCTAACAGCGGAAACGTCACGCCGTAGGTGGTGGAGCAGAACGTCTCGATCTCCTCCGCCGTGCCGGGCTCCTGCCCGCCGAACTGGTTGCACGGCACCCCGACGACGGAGAAACCCTGGTCGGCGTAACGCTTCTGGAGCTCCTCCAGCCCGGTGTACTGCGGCGTCAGCCCGCACTTCGACGCGACGTTGACGATCAGCATGGCCTTGCCGCGCAGCTCGCCCAGCGTGGTCGGCTCGCCGGCCAGCGTTTCCAGGGGAATGT
>NZ_DATNJW010000301.1:0-20017 GCF_035603715.1 Mycobacterium sp.
GTTGAGCGTCAGGCAGTTTTCGCTGGTCGGCTTGCCGACCCGCGGATTGGGTCCGGTGTCCTGCATGCACTGCGGGCCGGCCTTGGTGGCGTCCAGCATCCCCGGCCAATGCGCCGCCGGCCGCGGTAGCTGCCACCGCAACGGCCCCACCGGCGGCGCCGCATACGGAATGCTCTGGAACAAGCGGTAATCCGAGGCGACCTGACCGCGCACGGATCCCATCGCGGTGCGCACGACGCCGGCATCCAGTGGACCGGCGTACGCCGGTTCGACCTTTCGGGGCGTGACGAGGGCGCCCTGCCCGCAAGCCACCGCCGTCACAGCCGTCACCAGCAGGGCAGCCCAGGCCCTGCGGCGACGAGACGATCGGATCGGCACGGAAAGACAGCCTACGGATTAGCCGAAAGTGCTCATCGGAAAATCCCCAATCACGGAGACTTTAACCTGACACATGTCAATAAATCCCGATCAACCCGGCGAGTGAACAGGTCGATGAGCGCACCGATCGTTGACGAGGCCGCGACCCGAACAAGCACTTGGCATTCGGCTACGGGGTGCATTTCAGTCTGGGCGCAGCGCTGGCCAGGATGGACGTGAACAGCTTCTTCGCCGAATTGCTGCCGCGGCTGAAAACCGTTGAGCTCAAGGGAGACCCAGAGCTCATCTCGACGACGTTCGTCGGCGGTCTCAAGCACCGGCCGATTCGCTACCAGGTGCGTTGAGCGCCGCGTTCTGGGCGCGCTGCACGTGCAGAAAGCCATCGACCGCGGCCCGCGTGCACTCCCGGTAATCGAAATTCGGCAGGGTGGACAGCCGACCCAGCACTACCGGGCCCATCAGCAAGGCGATCGCCCGCGAGCGGTCGATATCGCCCAGTTCGGCGGCCTCGGGGCTGTCGAAGATCGCATCGAACGGTGCGGCGTACTGCTGGGCGATCCGTTCGCGCAGCGTGGTGATCGCGGGGCTGTCGGCGGTGCGGGTCTGACGCGATTCCGGCAACTGCTCCAGGTCTCGCCCGAGCGCCAGCCAGCTCATCGCCGTCACCATGCCCGGGGCCTCGGCGATCGATTGCCCGAATGCCAGCACCACCGCGATCAGCCGATCGCGCAGGGTGCCGTCTTCGGACGGCATTGGCGCCGGCGGGATCAGTCCGCTGAAAGCCGCTGCCAGCAACTCATTTCCGCTCGGAAAGTGGCGGTACAGGGTTGCCCGGGCCACATTGGCGCCACGCGTGACCGCGTCGACGGTGACTGCGCTCGGCCCGCCGGTGCGAAGCAAGGCGGTGGCGGCCTCCAGCAACCGAGCCCGGGAACGCGCCGGCCGAGGATCGGTCTTGTCGGTGATGGTGACCACCTCCTTCATCCGATCTGGACAGCCTACGCAAAGCGCCTGCCCGGCCCGATACCGACCGCGCGGCGATTCAGCCGACGAACTCCGCGGCCCGATGCCCCAGCATCGCGATGGTGGCGTGCGGGCCGCGGCTGGTGACGGTCGGCAGCACCGACCCGTCGATCACCCACAGCCCGTCGATACCGTGCACGCGGCACTGGTGGTCGACGACTGCCACCGGATCCCCGACACCGCCCATCGGCGCGGTGCCACACAGATGCTGCGACGTCGACCAACCGGGATCACCGACTTGCGTTGTCGAGCCGACTATTTCGCGAGCCAGATCGCAGCCGGCCTGCAATGCCGCGACGTCGCCGGGCTCGCTGTCGTAGCGATGCTCGATCCTCGGCCGGATCAGCGGATCCGCGGAAACCAGGGTCAGCCGGCCGCGGGCCCGCGGCCGCATCAGCGCCACACCGAGGTGCGGCCAGTCCGGATGTCCTGCCGTCCCGTCGCCGACCATCGCCACAAAGCCACCGGTATACGGCCGGATTTCCACATCGTCGGGCGTGCTGAGCACCACTTCGAGCACCGGCCGGCCGGTTGAGACCGCCCAGGTCGTTGGCAGCACCCATTCCGGGTGGTCGCTGAATGCCAGACCGACCGGCAACCGGGCCACCAGGTCTACTCCGGCGGTCCGCAACATCGCCTCGTCGCCGACACCCGAGAGCATGAGTAGGTGCGCGGATTCGATCGCACCGGCCGACAACACCACGCGATCGGCTCTCACCGTGATCGGCCCACCCGGTCCGATGGCGTCGACACCGACTGCGCGACCGCCGGAGAAACGCAGTCGGACGGCGCGCGTCTGGGTCAGCAAAGAGAGGTTGGCGCGCTCCAGCGCGGGCAGCAGATACGCGGCCCCGGGACCGATCCGCGTCCCGTCGACGATGTTGAGTGGTACCGCCCCTACGCCTGATGGCAAAGCGGCGAGGTTGTCCACGTCGTTGAGATCGGGTAGCCAGCCGAACCCGTGCCGCTGCGCGGACTCAACGAACATCGCTGTGCCACCGACGATTTCACGCGTTCGCTGGACCGCTATCGGACCCGAATCACCGTGAGCCGGCCCGGTGAAATCCAGATCGGTTTCGATCGCGCGAAAGTGCTCGACAACGTCAGACCATCCCCAGCCGGGTAGCCGGTAGCCGTCGAAGTCGCGGCGCAGACCCCAGCAGAAATAGCCACCGTTGACGGCGCCCGAGCCGCCGACCGTAGCGCCGCGCATGATCGCGAACTGGCGGACCGGGTGTTCGGTGAGTTGCGTCTGATAGCGCTCGACCAACGGGCTGGCGGCACCGATGGGTAGCCGTAGCCCGTTCGCCGTTTCGGCGCGAAGTAGCGGATCGGCCAGGCCGAGCCCGGCCTCCAGCACAGTCACCGAACAACGTGAGTCAGCCGAAACACGATTTGCAACAACGGATCCAGCGCTTCCCGCACCGATGATCAGGACATCGCTGTGCAATGCCGCTGCGGTCAGGACTCAGACTCGAATCTGCGGCTTGAGCGGACCGATGTTGCGCTCACGCACCACGCCGTACCAGAGCCCGAGACCGTAGGCCAGGTCATCGACCCGCTTGAGCAGCAAGTAAGTGAGTAGCCCGATCGGCTGGGCGTCGTCATCGGCGGATTGCCGGCGACTGGCCCAATCCACCACCCCGTCGACGATGGCGGCGACCAGCACGACCCGACGGCACGATCGGAACGCAATGGCTGCCAGCAACGCGACCGGCCAATAGTGCCGACAGATCGCCGACGCCAGCTGCAACGCCGCCGACCAGAGGCTGCGGGCCGCCACCGTCAGAACGTCCCACATCTGGGTCTCGGTGCCTTGCATGCTTTTCGCGATCCGCCGACCGGTCAGCGCGGCCACGAACAGTGACGCCAGGTATCCGAAGCTCGAGCCGATAGCCATCAGGATCCACGCAGTCAGCGCCCATCCCGATATCATCAGTGGCGCGATCTTGTCCGGGTGACGCACCGACAGCGGGGCGGCCGAGCCACCGTAAAACGCTTTGCGTACAACCCAATCCCGCAATTCGGTCCGATGATCGTGCGCCACTTGGGCGATCGGCTCATAGCGCAGCCGGGCGCCGGCCTCGACCAGTCGCCAACACAGGTCAACGTCCTCACCGGAACGCATGGTTTCGTCGAAGCCACCGACATCACGCAAAGGCGAAGTGCGACAAATGATTGCGGCGCTGGGTACGTAGGAAACGGTGGTGTAGGGAATGATCGGAGCTTCGCGGTGACCGAGATCCAGCGACGAGCGAATCGCCTCGTAGCGCGCGACCGGATTGTCGGTGTGCGCCAGGCCCACGATCCGCGGGGCGACCAGCGCCACGGTCGGGTCGCAGAAGTGGCCGAGTAGAGCTTCCAGCCAGCCCCGCCGCGGGATGACGTCGGAATCCAAGAAGGCGACGTAGCCCGTCTTGCAGGCGGCGAGGCCGGTATTGCGCGCCGCGGCCGGACCCCTGCTCTGCGCGTGCCGCAAAATCTCGATGTTCGGATGCGCCCCGGCGAAATCCTCATGCGTGATCGGGGTCGATGACCCGTCGTCCACCACCACGATCTGCAAGCCACGCAACGAGGTGAGCAGCCGACGCAAGCCACAAGTGTTGTCGCGCACCGGAATTACGACGGTCACGTCACGGTGTGATGGACCGCCGGCGGGCCGCGGGTGGGCCACCGTGGCGTCGAGCAGGGTCCGGGCCAGTTCGGCGCTGACCGCGTCGCTGACTTTGAGCCGGCCGTCGGCAAGCATGTCCTGGGCAGCGGGGGCCAGCCGCAATATCCGGGTCGGCGAACCACCCAGCAAAGCCGCCCCCTGGCCGAGCACCCTGACCCGCCGGTCGACTTGCACGGCAAATCCGTCCGGCAACCGCGCCTGAGTCATAGGCGCCACTCCCCGGTGCCGGCTACGCCGGCACCGTCGTCGGCGCGGGTCATGTGAGCATCCCGTCGGCTGCCGGGGCCCAGCGCCGGATCCGGCGCAAGCAGTCTTCGACCATCTCCGCCAGTATCCGCTCACCGTCGGCTGCGGTTGCAGTGGTCGGGTCGCCCAGCACCCCGACCTCGCTGACTGCCGCGACTCCCCCACGGCGCATCGAGGGCAGCAAGTCGGACAACGGCGCGCCGTTGCCCGCGCGCCAGTGGTCGGTCAGCACGTGGGCCGGCGAAATATTCAGCAATACTGAAGTTTCTGTGTGCCCCGCGTGTGCGTCGCCGCCGGCGACCACGCACGGACACCACGCGGCGTCACGCCCTTCGGACCGCAGTCGATTCACCGCCCGGCTCAGCGCCGCGATGTTGCCGCCATGGCCGTTGACGAACAGCAGCCGCTGTGCCCAGCAGGTCGCCGACCTGCCGTACTCCAGCAGTAACGCGCTCAGGGCGTCGGTGCCGATGGAGATCGTTCCGGGAAAGCTCTGGTGCTCGCCGCTGTCGCCGTAGGCGATCGCCGGCGCCAGCATCCACTCCAAGCCGGACTCACCGGCGAGCCGTGCGGTCGCCTCGCGGGCGACGGCGGTCGCGATCCGGGTGTCGGTGTCGAGGGGCAAATGGGGACCGTGCTGCTCGGTGGATCCAACCGGTATCGTGAGCCCTAACGGCATGCTTTGCAGCTGGCTCGACGTAGAGCCCCCGAGTTCGGACTGGACCACTCGGTGATGGTAAGACGAATTCACCTGCAGTGCATCGGTTGTTGGCGCTCTCGAAAAATATTTTCCTGCCGGCCGTTCACTAAGGCCGGTCACCGACGCCACGTCCGCCACGTGAGTATCAACATACCCGCTGGTCTCGCATCCGCGAGGGGCTACGCTCCCCCTGCCGCGGGTGGGCCCGCGCCGAGCGTCCGGGTGAAACCATCCGGCACCAGAACGTCGTCCCGATTGAGGTCGTGCACCGAGGCACGCGCCAGACCCATCAAGGCGGAGTCGATACCCCCGCGAAGGATGTCGAGCACGTTCTCCACGCCGGGCTGCCCGGCCGCCGCCAGGCCCCACAGGTAGGCGCGGCCGATCATCACGGCGCGCGCGCCGAGCGCCAGCGCCTTCACCACGTCGCTGCCGCGCCGGATGCCGCCGTCCAGCAAAACCTCGACCTGGTCGCCGACCGCATCGGCAACGGCGGGCAGCGCGCGAATCGACGCCGGGGTGCCATCCAGGTTATTGCCGCCGTGATTGGACACCGAGATCGCCGAAACACCGGCATCCACAGCCCTTTTCGCATCGTCGAGGCGCATCACGCCCTTGAGCATGAACGGGCCACCCCACAGTTCGCGCAGCCAGGCGATGTCCGCCCAGGTCGGCGGCGGAGTGCCCATCCACTCCCCGTAGGCGGCAAAGAACGGTGGGCCGAGCTCACCGCGGCGGGCCAGGTTGGGCACCCGCAGATCGGGTGGACGCAGCGTCTTGCCGAACCTCCACAGCCAACCGGGACGAGTGATCACCTCCGGTGACATCCGCAGCATGGTCCGCAGGTTCATCTGTTCCGGGATCTTGGGGCTGCCCCAGTCCCGGCCGTGCGAGAACGACCAGTCGGTCGTGACGATCAAACCGACGGCACCCGCCTGCCGGGCCCGCTCGACCCGCTCGGCGATCACGTCGCGCCCGCCCGACCAGTAGACCTGGAAGAACAACTTCGGGTTGGCGGCGATCACGTCCTCGATCGGCTTGCTGGCAAATGACGACAACCCCATCGCCGTGCCGCGTGCCGCTGCCGCGCGCGCGACGGCCACCTCGCCGTCCGGGTCGACCGCCTGCACGCCCGTCGGTGAGATGATCACCGGCAGGGAAATCTCTTGTCCCATAACGGTGGTCGACAAATCACGCTTCTCGACCGCGCCGACCACATGTGGCGCGAAACCCAGCTCACCGAACGCCTCGACGTTGTCGGAGACGGTCAGCCCCTTTTCGCTGGCGGCCACCAGCGCGGCATAGGACGACCTGGGCAGTCGCCGCTTGGCGCGCTCCTGGGCGATCGCGACCGTCTCGAACCAGACCTCACGGGCCACGGCTAGACCGGGCTTTCGTTGCACAGCCGCTGCGGCGGAGTGAGTGGCTGCACGGACAGCGTCAGCGGTACGGGTCCGCTCTTCCGCCGGCCATGCGAGTGGTCACCCGCCGGGCGTGGTTTGTCGCGTTCCTGTGCCAGCGCCGGTGCGCCGTAGCCCTGAACGCACTCCGGGTCGGGTCCGTCCATCGGCAGGCCGGTGAAGAACTTGGCCGCCATGCAGCCACCGCGGCAACTGTCGTAATGCCCACAGCTGCCACAGGCGCCCGCGGACTGCGGCTCGCGCAGCTCCCGGAACAGCGGGGCCTCCTTCCAGACCTTGTCAAACCCGCCGTCGGACAACACGTTTCCGGCCAGGAAGCGGTCGTGGATGGCGAACGGGCAGGCGTACACGTCGCCGACCGGGTCGATCAGGCACACCACCCGCCCCGCGCCGCACATGTTCAGCCCGGCCAGCGCGCCCGGTTCGCCGAGCCCGGACAGATGGAAGAAGGAGTCGCCGGTCAGCACTCGATCGCCCTTGGCGACCAGCCACTGGTAGAGCTGCACCTGCTGGTCGGCGGTCGGGTGCAGGTCGTCCCATACGTCGGCGCCGCGGCCAGAGGGCCGCAGTCGGGTGATACGCAGGGTGGCGCCGTATCGGCTTGCCAGCGAGGCGAATTCGTCGAGCTGATCGACGTTGTGGCGAGTCACGACCACCGAGATCTTGGCGTCGGAGAATCCGGCGGCGGCGAGGTTCTCGAGCGCCCGGATGGCCATCGCGAAGGATCCGGGACCCCGCACGGCGTCGTTGACCTCGGCCGTCGCGCCGTCCAGTGAGATCTGGACGTCGACGTAGTCACTGGCCGCCAGCTTGGCTGCCACCTCGGGAGTGATCCGCACGCCGTTGGTGGAGAACTTCACCCCAACGTGGTGCGCGGTGGCATAGTCCACCAACTCCCAAAAGTCAGGCCGTACAGTCGGTTCCCCGCCGCCGATGTTGACGTAGAACACCTGCATGCGTTCCAGCTCATCGATGATGTTCTTGCAGTCCTGTGTGGACAGCTCACGCGGATCGCGTTTGCCCGACGACGAGAGGCAGTGCACGCAGGCCAGATTGCATGCGTAGGTCAACTCCCAGGTCAGGCAGATGGGTGCGTCCAACCCGTGTTCGAACTGCTCGATGAGACGTGGCACCGTCGAGGTCATGCTGCCTCCTTCGCTTCGGCCCGCACCAGCATGTGCGACCCGGCCAGCACGCCGAGCGCATGCAGGTAGGGCTGCTGCTGCGAGTCCTCCACGCCTGCGGCCCGGCAGGCGGCGCGGACGTCCGGGTATTCAGCCAACGATTGCACCACCGCGAGGATGGTGCGGTTCTTCAGGAACGACAGTTTGCGAGTTCCGAAGTGATACAGCAGCGCACCGAAGGGCTCTGGCCGCACGGCCACCTGTGGGTGTAACCGCCATGCGCGATCGGGGTCGAACTCGCCCCGCTCCTGTGCGGGGACGCTCACGATCAGTAGACCCCGCACATCCCGTCGATGGACACCTCTTCAACCAGGGTCTCGGTGACGAGCTCGGTGTCGGTGTCGGTCTGCTGGTTCGGCTCCATGACGTTGCCTTTCCTTCGTTCGGGGCTCGACAATTCGAGTCGACGTGGTCAAAATCTCAGTCAGAATATGGCATCGAGTGCCGGAATGGAAGGGCGGGGACCATGGCGCAGCAGCAGCCTCGGGTCGGCCGCCGCCGGTCCACCACGCGTGAGCACATCTCCGACGTCGCGCTCGGGCTGTTCGCCGAACGCGGATTCGCGGAGGTGAGCGTCGACGACGTGGCGCACGCGGCCGGCATCGCGCGCCGGAGCGTGTTCCGCTACTACGCGTCGAAGAACGCAATTCCGTGGGGGGACTTCGACGCTCACTTGCAGCACCTGCGAGACCTGCTGGACCATGTCGATCCGGGTATGCCGCTCGGGGAGGCCCTGCGCGATGCGCTTCTGTCGTTCAACACCTTTGACGAGTCCGAGACCGTCCGGCATCGGCAACGGATGCGGGTGATCCTGCAAACAGCTGAGCTGCAAGCATATTCGATGACGATGTACGCGGGGTGGCGCGACGTGATCGCGGGCTTCGTGGCACGCCGAACCGGCGCCAAGACCGCCGACCTGACGCCACAGACGGTCGCGTGGATGATGCTCGGCGTGGCGCTGAGCGCCTACGAGCACTGGCTGGCCGATGAATCCGTCTCGCTGCCGGAGGCGATTGGCGACGCGTTCGAGGTCGTCCGCGCCGGACTGAAGGACCTGGGCTGATGAGCCGGCTGCTGCAGACCATTCAGGTGCAGGGGCAGGTCTGCACGGCCATGGGTTCGTCGATGTACGGCGACGTGTTGGAGCAGGTGGCCGCCGACGTCGAAGCCGACGGTGTGTTCGCGGCGATCCTGGCCGGACATGAAAACGATTCCGGCCGGCTGGCTTTGCCGCTGAGGCTGCTCGGCGGGTTGCACCGGTTGGTTCTCGACGGCCGCGCGCCGGCGCTGCGCCCCTGGTATCCCAGTGTCGGCGGGCACTGGGATGCCGAAGCCGGATGGCCCGATATCGTGCGGGCCGCCTCCGAGCACACCGATTATCTGCGTGGCGCTCTTGACCAACCCCCGCAGACCAACGAGGTGGGCCGGTCGGCTGCGCTGATCGGCGGCCTGCTGACTCTGGCCGACCGATTCGATTCGCCGGTAAGGCTTTTCGAGATCGGCTGCAGTGCCGGGCTGAACCTACGCGCCGACCATTACCGTTATCGCTATCCCGGCGGCGAGTGGGGCCCGGCCGATTCACCGGTGATCGTCGACGACGCGTGGCGGGGCCCACTGCCTCCCGCCGCGAGCCTGCGGATCGCCGAACGTCATGGCTACGACATCGCGCCGCTGGACGCGACGAGCGCCGACGGCGAGTTGACGTTGCTGAGCTATGTCTGGCCCGACCAGCCGGCGCGGCTGGAGCGGTTGCGCGGCGCGATCGATATTGCCCGGCGGGTGCCGGCGCCGTTGCACCTTCGCAATGCCACCGACGCCGTTGCGGATCTGGAGCTTACGTCCGGCTCGCTTACCGTGCTGTGGCATTCGATCATGTGGCAATACCTGTCGGTGACCGAGCAGGAAACCGTCTCGGCCGAGATCGATGAACTGGGGGCACGCGCGCGTGCCGAGTCCCCGTTCACCCATTTGATGCTGGAACCGCATCGGCGAACACCGGACGCTCCGGTCGAGTTCGCGGTCCGTGCCCGGTGCTGGCCCGGTGGGGATGACCGGCTGCTGGGCGTGTGCTCGCCCCACGGTCCACCGGTCACCTGGGAATAGCGACGGCGGCGAAGAATTTTTCTCGCTTACCCGTCGGAGTTTCCGGCGCCACCGCGACGATAAGAGTGTGAGCGCGCTACCGGACCCCAACGACGCCGCCCGGGCGCTGCTTGCGCTATATGACCAGGCGTTGCCGATTGTGTATGGGTACTTCATTCGTCGCTGCGCCGATCGCACTATCGCGGAAGATCTGACCTCGGAAACCTTCCTCGCGGCGATGGATGCTGCCCGCAAGAACGATCCGCCGCCGATCGGTGTGCCGTGGCTGATCGGGGTGGCACGGCACAAGCTCGCCGATCATTACCGACGCCGACATGATCGGCTCACCGTGCCGGTGGCCGAATTGCCGGAGCCGGTCGGCTCGGTGGACACCTGGGACGCCGAGCTGGACCGCCTCGTCGCCGAAAGCGTGCTGACCCGGTTGTCCGAACCACACCGCACCGTGCTGGCGCTGCGCTACATGGACGACTGCTCGGTACCGGAATGCGCCGAGCTGATCGGGCGCACGGTCCATGCCACCGAGGCACTCCTGGTCCGCGCCCGTCGAGCGTTCAAACAGAATTACCCGGAAGGAGGCACGTCATGAATCACGATCCGCTGAACGTGCTGCGCGCCGAAGACCTTCCGGTACAGCCCGATCCGGTGTTCGCCGCGCGGCTGCGTCACCGGTTGGAGTCGGCGCTGACCCTGCCACATCGAACAGAAGGAGTCGAGATGAGCAACACCGACGCAGAGATTGCCGCACTGAACAAGCCCTCCACCGACGAACTCATTCAGCACGGCGACATCGGGTATGTGTCGGTCTGGGTGCCCGACCCCGCACGCGCGGCCGATTTCTACCGACACGTGCTCGGCTGGTCCTATGCTCCCGCCGCGCACCAGGTGACCAACACCGAGCTTCCGGTCGGCATCGCCGCGGCCTCGGCCGCGCCCACGCTGTTCTGCTGCTATGCCGTGGCGGATGTGCACGCGGCGGGTCAAACGATCGCGGACGCCGGCGGCGCGCCGGGTGAGGTGCGCCGAACCGACTACGGCACCATCGTCGATGCCACCGATCCGCAGGGCGTCGCGTTCGCGGTGTACGAACCACCCGGCCCCCAGAAACGGTTGGCGCTCAACGGCTCTGGCCCTGGCGAACTGGCCTACGTCACCTACCGAACGGCCGACTCAGCGGCCTTCCGCGACTTCTATGCCCGGATTCTGGGCTGGAGCTTCACCGCGGGGCGGATCGACGACGGTTGGCAGGTGCAGAACACCCGCCCGATGGCCGGAGTCGGGGGCGGCAACGCACGGCCGGCCACCGTCCCGATGTGGACGGTGGCAGACATCGAGGCGGCCGTCGCACGAGTCCGTGAAGCCGGCGGAACCGTATTAGCGGAGCCGGCGCGGCAGCCATACGGGATGCAGGCCGAGTGCACCGACGACCAGGGCTCGCCGTTCTATCTCGGCGAGTTCTGAGTCGACGCATTTCCGGTCACTGCACGCTGTCGCGGGCAGCGGCCAGGAACGGCTCGGCGACGGCCAAGAATCCGCCCGGGTCCGAGGAGAACACCACGTGACCCGTGGGCAGCACCTCTAACCGCGATCCCGGTATTGCGGCCGCAGTGGCGCGACCAAAACGCATGAGAGCTACGGTATCTTTCGATCCCCAGACAATCAGGCACGGCGCGGTGATGCGATCGGCGTATGGTCGCAGATTATGTTCGGGCGCAGCGAAACTGCGCCACAGCGCCGCTGTCAGGACGACACCTTCGCGGGTGTGAGCACGGGCCAGCGCGCGTTCCTGAACGGCGCGATCGTTCTCGCTGGTCGCCTTCATGTAGCTGCGAATGGACCGCGGCAGCACCCGTTTCATCACCGCGGGCCTGCCGAGTATCCGGCAGTAGAGGTTGGTAACCGGGCTGGCGATGAAACCGCCCGTGTTGACCAACACCAGCCGCGAAACCCGTTGTGGGTCAGTGATCGCCAACCGTGCCGCAGCAAAACCCCCGACCGAGTTGCCGACGAATGCGGCCGGCGGCAGATCAAGCGCGGCGACGACGTCGGCCAGCACGTCGGCGTACAAGGCAGCGGCCGGCGGCCGGCTCGGCGCCGGCGACTCACCGTGACCCGGCCAGTCCAGTGCGATCACCCGGTAATCGCGCTGGAGGCGTTCCACGATCGGGTCGAAATCGTGCCGGTCGTGCAGCGTGGCATGCAGCAGCACCACTGTGGGTCCTTCTCCGACGTCGCTGTAGGCGACCTTCCCCACTCGTGTTTCGACCATCGCGACCATCTCATGTCCTTTCATTGACCGACCGGTCAGTCAACGGTACATTGAGGCGATCATTAACTCAAGGAGCGACCGATGACTGCCCCCGCACCCGATGCACCGTTCTCAGACAAGATGGCCTACTACCGGACCCAACACACCAGCCGCGGCGTGCGTTTCACGCACATGGTCGGCACACCTGTGATCGCGGCCGGAATCCCGCTGCTGTTCGCCAAACCCCGAGCGGGGCTGCCAATGTTCTTGGGAGGGTGGCTCTTACAGATCGCCGGCCATCGATTCTTCGAGCACAATCTGCCGTCGACCCACAAAGGCTGGATCACCTATCAACTCACCGGGGTGATCCACGTGTGCGAGCAGTATGGCGAGTTGCTCGCCCGGCGCAGTCAGCGCACGGCCGCACGCAGGGCAGCGGTTAGAGTGCCCGGATGACCTCGACGCCCTCCGCAGCGCCTAAGGGCGTGCGCAAGGAGGCGATGGCCAAAACCCGAGAAGCCCTCATCGACGCCGGCCTGCGGCTGGCCGACCGCACCGGGTTGGCCGGTTTGAGCGTCAACCTGATCGTGCAGGAAGCCGGCGTGGCGAAGGGCACCTTCTTTCACCATTTCGGCGACCGCGCCTCGTATCTCCTTGCGCTGCACCGAGAATTTCATGACCGATTGAACGTCCAGGTTCAAGCCGCCATCGACGGCATGCCGCCGGGGAGCCGTCGCCTGACCGCCGTCGCAACCACGTACCTCGACGGCTGCCTACGCGACCGAGGCGTACGCGCCCTGCTGCTGGAGGCCCGCGCGGAGCCCGCGGTCACCGATGAAATCGCCCGGCGCAACCACGCCAGCGCCGAGCTTTGCCAGGCCGACTTCGTCGCCCTGAAGCGACCCTATCCCTATGAAAGCGCGCAACTGTGGATAGGCATGGTCGCCGAAGCCGCACTTATCGAATACCAGGCAGCGACGGCACTTCCCGGCCTACGCGAAGCCCTCGAGCGGTTCATGGATTAGCCCAAGACATCCGAAATCGGCACCGCAGCAGCAATTTTCGCGCGCGACTTCATCACCTTGCCGGGCATACCACCGCCGACGACGCCGGCCACCGCGCCGTCGCGCTCGTAGAAGGCGAGAAACTTACGACCATCGTCCTCGACGACATGCACGGTGTCAGTGGCGATGGGCTCACCCAGGCATTGGATCTTGACGTCGTACTGATCGCTCCAGAAATACGGGACGACGACGTTGGTGGGTGCGTCCTGGCCTAGCATCGCGGGCACGACAGCGCGAGCCTGTTCGGCGACGTTGCTCCAATGTTCCACCCGCACTTGGTGTCCCTTGGGGTCGCGCCAGGACGCCACATCGCCGAGCGCCCACACGTTGGGCGCGCTTGTCCGTCCGGCGGCGTCGCAGATCACGCCGTTGTCGACCTCGATGCCGCTGCCGTCGAGCCAGTCGGTCGCCGGCCGCGATCCGATGCCCACGACGACCAGATCGGCGCTGAACTCGGTGCCGTCGGTCAGCTGCACGGTCTCGACGTGGCCAGCGCCCCGGACCTCGGCGACCCCGACGCCGGTGCGCACGTCGACCCCTTCGGCGCGATGCAGCCGGGCTACCAGTTCGCCGATCTGTTCGCCAAGGACGGCCGCCAGCGGCGCGGGCTGCGGTTCGACCAGCACGACGTCGACGCCCAATCCGCGCAGACTGGCCGCAACCTCACAGCCGATGAACCCGGCGCCGACCACCACCGCGTGCCGTGCTTGCGACGCGTGCCGGCGCAGGGCCAGACTTTCGTCGAACGAACGCAACACCCGGATGCCATCCAAGTCAGGGAACGCCGGAATGCGGCGCGGCACAAGGCCCGTCGCGATGACGAGTTCGTCATAGTCGAGCGTGGATCCGTCGTCGAGCGTGACGGTCTGTGCCGTGGTGTCGATGCCGGTAGCCGCCGACCCCAGCCGCAAGGTGATGTTCTGCTCGTCGTAGAACTCGCGCGGCTTGAGCGTCACGTCGTCGACCTCGCTGCGCAGGACCTCCTTGGACAGCGGGGGGCGGTCGTACGGCAGGTGCACCTCATCGCTGACGATGGTGACCGGACCGGTGAAATCCGCCCGACGAAGTTGCTCAGCGGTCCGGGTCGCGGCGAGTCCCCCGCCGACGATCAGAATTCCGTTGCCGCCTGAGCTAGTGGTCATTTGGAGTTCATACACGACCGCAGAGGCCGACGGTTGGTCACCCCTGGGCGCGTGACCGATCGATGAGGTTCGACAGCACGACGATGCTCTCACTGCGTTCGATATCGGCGCTGGTCCGGATTCGCTCCAGGGCGTCTTCCAAATGCCGCATATCGTGTGCCAGCACCCGCAGGATGGCGTCGGCGGTGCCGGTTACCGTTGCGGCGCTGACGACTTCGGGAATATCGATCCAGGCCCGCTGCAGCTCATCCGGCGAGATTCGGCCATGGCAATAAACCTGCACATAGGCCTCGGTGTTCCAGCCCACCGCGGTCCGGTCGATGACGGTGGTGAAACCCTTGATCACACCGCTGTCGAGCATCCGGTCGACGCGCCGTTTGACCGCGGGGGCCGACAGCCGGACCCGCTCTCCGATCTCGGCGAACGTCGCCCGGGCATGCAGGGCGAGCTCGGCCAGAATCTGCTCGTCGATGCCGTCCAACCGGTCCATCAGCCCTCCAGCCTTAACAGACCTCCCAATTATGCCATTTGACGCAATAAATACGGCCTATAAACGCAATGAACATCGATACATTGCACGCTGAAGTCCCTTACCGTTGATTTATGACGATCTTCGCGGAGTCCGGGATCGACACCCGGAACAAAGCCGCGACGGCCACCGAACGCCGCGCGCGGGTCCGGCACTACGTCATGACGCCGCCGCAGTTCTTCGCGGTCGACTACGCGATCAATCCCTGGATGGACACCACCGACCCCGTCGACACGACCGCCGCGGTCACGCAGTGGCAGCGCCTTTACGACATCTACCTGCAATTGGGACACACCGTCGATCTGGTTGATCCGGTGCCCGGGCTGCCCGACATGGTGTACGCCGCCAACGGTGGCCTGATACTCGACGGCACGGCCGCTGTCGCACGCTTCAAATATGCTCAACGCCAACAGGAGTCAGCTGCCTATGCCGATTGGCTGAGAGCTCATGGTTACCAGCCGCGGCATACGCGCCACGTGAACGAAGGCCAGGGCGATCTGCTGTCGGTGGGCGATGACATCTTGGCCGGGTACGGTTTTCGAACCGACCTGCGGGCGCACGGCGAGATCGCCGGGATCTTCGGTCGCCGGGTGATCAGCCTCGAACTCATTGATCCGCGCTTCTACCATCTCGATACCGCGCTGACCGTGCTCGACGACACGACCATCGCCTACTATCCCCCGGCCTTCACCTATGTCGCACGGGCGCATCTGGAGACCCTGTTCCCCGAGGCGATCGTGGTGGACAGTGCCGATGCTTATGTGTTCGGCCTGAACGCCGTCTCCGATGGCCGCCACGTGGTGCACCCGGCCGCGGCCGTCGGGTTCGCCAGGCAATTGGCTGACGCCGGCTTCGAACCGATCGGCGTCGATATGCCCGAGCTACTCAAGGGCGGCGGGTCGGTTAAATGCTGCACGCTGGAGATGTATTCATGACAGTGTTGGACACCGTGATCGCCGGCGGCGGCACGCTGACCGCATCAGCGATCGCGATCGACGAGCGCCACACCGCGCACAACTATTCACCGCTGCCGGTGGTGGCCGCCAGCGCCGAAGGATCATGGATCACGGATGTCGAGGGGCGCCGCTACCTGGACTGCCTGGCCGCGTACTCGGCGGTGAATTTCGGGCATCGCAACCCGGAGATCATTGCGACGGCCCACGCACAACTCGACCTCGTGACTTTGGTCAGCCGTGCGTTTCACGCCGAGGCCCTGGGGCCCTTTTGCGCGGCGTTGGCGACGCTCTGCGGCAAGGACACGGTGTTGCCGATGAACAGCGGCGCCGAGGCGGTCGAAAGCGCGATCAAAGTTGCCCGCAAATGGGGCGTCGACGTCAAGGGTGTGCCGGTCGGCCAGGCGAATATCATCGTGGCCGACAACAACTTTCACGGCCGGACGATCAGCATCGTCAGCTTCTCGTCGGATGAGACGGCGCGGTGCGGCTTCGGGCCGTTCACGCCGGGCTTCCGTTCGGTGCCCTTCGGCGATGCCGATGCGCTGGCCGACGCGATCGACGAGCACACGGTCGCGGTGTTGCTGGAGCCGATCCAAGGCGAGGCCGGCGTCGTCGTGCCGCCGGACCAGTACCTGCCGGCGGTGCGCGAAGTCTGTACAGCCCGAAACGTTCTCATGATCGCCGACGAGATTCAGTCGGGCTTGGCCCGCACCGGCCGCACCTTCGCCTGCGACCACTGGGATGTGGTGCCCGATATCTATCTGCTCGGCAAGGCACTGGGCGGCGGCGTGGTTCCGTTGTCCGCGGTGGTGGCCGATCGCGAAGTTCTGGGGGTACTACACCCCGGGGAACATGGGTCGACGTTCGGCGGCAACCCCTTTGCGGCCGCGATCGGCACCACCGTGGTGTCCATGCTGACCCGTGGTGAATTCCAGGACCGCGCAACGAGGCTGGGAGCCCGGTTGCACTGGCGACTGGAGAAGTTGATCGGTCACGGAGTTGTTGCGGTGCGCGGACGGGGGTTATGGGCCGGCGTCGACATCGATACCGCACTCGGCACCGGCAAACAGCTCAGCCTGCGACTGGCCGAGCGCGGCGTCCTCGTCAAGGACACCCATGGATCGACGCTGCGTTTCGCTCCCCCGCTGGTGATCACCGCGACGGAAATCGACTGGGCTGTCGACAGATTCGCCGATACCCTGACGTCGATGGCGCCCTAGTACTTCAGCACGCCCTTGTCGACCGGGATTTGCGCTCCGGTCAATGTGCCGGAGCCGTCTCCGGCGAGCCACGCCACGACGTCGGATACCTCGGCGGCGCCCATGAATCCTTTGGGCTGCAGCAGCATTGGACCGAAGCTGTGGATGAAATGCGGGTGCTCGGCGAACACCTGCATCATCAGCTCCGGCTCGATCATCGGCGTCTCCACCGAGTAGGGATGGATCGAGTTGACCCGGATGCCGAACTCGCTGAGCTCGATGGCTAACGAGTTGGTCAGTCCGGTGAGTGCGTGCTTGGAGGCCGAGTAGTGGCCATTGCCCGGTGTGGCCTTCAGCCCGGCCGACGAGCTGACCACGACAATGGCCCCGCCGTTGCCGGCTTCGATCATTGCCGGGATCGCGGCGCGCAGGGTGTGGAACGTGCCGGTCAGGTTGACGTCGATCACGGTATTCCACTGCTCGTCGGACAGCTCCCAGATCCGTCCCCAACTCAGCACTCCCGCGTTGGCCACCAGGATGTCGAGGCGGCCGAACTGCTCGACGCCGTCGGCGACCAGTTGTCGCACGGCGCCGTCGTCGCGGATGTCGACCTGGCGGGCGAGCACCTTGCGTCCCTCAGCTTCGACCGCTCGGACGGTCTCCGCCAAATCCTCCGGGGTAGCCGCCGGGTAGCTGATGCTGTCGGACACCGGCGCGCAGATATCCAGCGCGATGATGTCCGCACCCTCGTGTGCCAGCCGGGCCGCATGGGCGCGGCCTTGGCCACGCGCGGCACCGGTGATGAAGGCCACCCGCCCCTGCAGGGTTCCCGACGGACCGGACACCGTAGCCCCTTTCGACGACTGTCGATCAGGCTAGCAGCGGAACTGAAACGTGTTCTAATCGCCCGCAGCTGGGCTAGATCTCGGCGATGATTTTCTGTCGCGCCGCGGCGTATTCGGCGTCCGAGAGCGCACCGCTGGCGTGCAATTTCTGCAGTTCATCCAGGCGTTGAGCCGCAGATGCCTGTGGCGGCGCGGACACGCCACCGGCTGCGGCCGGCGTGGGCTGCGCAGCCGCGGCACGCCGGACCACAGCCATGATTTGCTGGCGCACCGCGGGGTAGTTGCGGATGTCGACGGTGCCACTGAACGGCAGGTTGTTGGCCTTGTAGATCTGCAGGATCTCCATCAGGGGGCCGGCCTGGCCGCTGAGGTCGTACGTCGCGTGGTCCTCGGTGCTGGTGAACTGCGCGGGCACCACTCCGGCGATCAATGCGCTTGCCTGCCAGTCGATCTCGTATTCGCGGGTGTTGGGATCCACCAGCACGACGAGCTTGCGGGCGGTGACGATGGACTGCTGGGAGAAGCCGACGGTGACCCGCTTCTGGTCGTTGAAATCGACGCCGGGGCCGGTGATGCGTAAGTCCAGCTTGATCACCGGGTGATCGTTGATCCGCATGCCGGTCTCCGTCAGACCTTGGATTTGCCCCATAGCGAGCACCCCGGCCTGCTGGAGGTGAGCCATTTTGGCTGAGGACTGGGCGCCGCGATTGGCCAGCCACACGGCGACGACTACGTCGATGATCGTGATCAGCAGGCCGACCCACAGCAGCCACGAGGTGTTGTCCCGGATCGACGAGGAGATAGAGGAGTCGACGGAATCGAATTGATTACCCATCAGGCTCGGCAACGCGAAGTACGTGATGAGAAAGATCGGGCCGACGAGGCCGCCGCAAATCAGAACGATGATTTGAGCTTTGATATAGCGCGCAAGCATGACTGCTCCAGTCGTCGGCCGATCGATGACGCGGGACAGCGTATCGCTACGCGATGCGAAGCATAACGCAAAAGCGGCGCCCACCCTGTCGGGTGAACGCCGCTCCTGCTGTGGAAACTACTTGATGATCTTGGTGACCCGGCCGGCGCCGACGGTGCGGCCACCCTCACGGATCGCGAACCGCAGGCCGTCATCCATGGCGACGGGCTGGATCAGCTTCACCACGATCTCGGTGTTGTCACCGGGCATCACCATCTCGGTGCCCTCCGGCAACGTCACCACACCGGTCACGTCGGTGGTGCGGAAGTAGAACTGCGGACGGTAGTTGTTGAAGAACGGCGTGTGCCGGCCACCCTCGTCCTTGGACAGGATGTAGACGCTGCCCTCGAAGTCGGTGTGCGGCGTGGTGGTGCCGGGCTTCACGACGACCTGACCGCGCTCGACGTCCTCACGCTTGATACCACGCAGCAGCAGACCGACGTTGTCACCGGCCTGGCCCTGGTCGAGCAGCTTGCGGAACATCTCCACACCGGTGACCGTGGTCTTGGTGCTGGCCGGCTTGATGCCGACGATCTCGACTTCCTCGTTCACGTTGATCACGCCGCGCTCGACACGACCGGTGACCACCGTGCCACGACCGGTGATGGTGAACACGTCCTCGACGGGCATCAGGAACGGCATGTCGGTCTCGCGGACCGGGTCCGGGATCGACTCGTCGACCGCATCCATCAGCTCCTCGACGGACTTGACCCACTTCTCGTCACCCTCAAGGGCTTTGAGCGCCGATACCTTGATGACGGGTGCGTCCTCGTCGAACTCCTGGGCGGCCAGCAGCTCGCGGACCTCCAGCTCGACGAGCTCCAGCAGCTCCTCGTCGTCGACCATGTCGGCCTTGTTCAGCGCGACCAGGATGTAGGGCACACCGACCTGACGGGCCAGCAGCACGTGCTCGCGAGTCTGCGGCATCGGACCGTCCGTGGCAGCGACCACCAGGATCGCGCCGTCCATCTGGGCGGCACCGGTGATCATGTTCTTGATGTAGTCAGCGTGGCCCGGCGCATCGACGTGCGCGTAGTGACGCTTCTCGGTCTGGTACTCCACGTGGGAGATGTTGATCGTGATACCACGCTGACGCTCTTCGGGCGCGTTGTCGATCTGGTCGAACGCGCGCGACTCGTTGAGTGCGGGGTACTTGTCATGCAGGACCTTGGTGATAGCCGCGGTCAACGTGGTCTTGCCGTGGTCAACGTGACCAATGGTCCCGATGTTGACGTGCGGCTTCGTCCGCTCGAACTTCGCCTTCGCCACTTCTGTGTCCTCCTGGACTTGTTGGTGCTTGTTAAAGCAGTGTTGTTATTTCAGTTGTGCCGCGGT
>NZ_DATNJW010000302.1:0-16880 GCF_035603715.1 Mycobacterium sp.
CAGCCTGGGTCGCCGTTGAGCTCGGAAACCGGCGTCACCGACAGCCACGGATTGTTCGCCGCGATCTGCCACAGCGTTGGCAGGTCGTACAGCTCGCAGGGGTAGCGGCCGCCGAAGAACAGGTGCACGCGCGGGTTTTCGGCCCACTGGGTGAGATCCATGATGATCGAACGCAGCGGCGCCAGCCCGGTGCTGCCGGCCACCATCAGCACGTCGCCGCCGTCGCGGTCGACGTGCAGCGCGCCGTGCGGGCTGGACAGCCGCCACCGGTCCCCGGTCCGCGTCTCGTTGACGATGGCATTGCTGACCAGGCCGCCCGATACCGTGCGGACGTGAAACTCGATGGCACCGGTCTCATCTGGCGGGATGGCCGGTGTCAGATAGCGCCACCGCCGCGGGCACTGCGGTACGGCGACGTTGACGTACTGGCCCGCGTGGTAGGGCATCGGGTGATCGAGTTGCAACCGGACGACGGCGAGGTCTCGGGATACCCGAAGATGTTCGACCACCGTGCCGTCCCACCACGCCGGCCCTTGTTCGGCGTCGGCGGCGCCGCTCATGACCCCGGTGATCAAGTTCACCGACTGCAGAGCCGCGGCGTCGACGGCGTCGGTCCATGCCTCAGCCAACTCGTCGCGCAGCGTCGCGTACAGCGCCTGACCCAACGTCCCGTAATGCTCGGGCAGCACCCCGTACTTGCGGTGATCGCGTCCCAACTGCGCCAGAAACGCCACCGGATCTTCGGCACGCTGAGCGACCAGTTCGCCGTAAATCCATTTCAAGGCTTGAGCGAAGGCGGCCCGCTGGACACGCATGTCGGGCGGAAACAGGTCGCGCGGCGACGCATCGAAGGCAAACCAGCGGGTGTAGAAGCGGCCGATGAGCCCGTTGTCATCGCCCGGGTCGAGGGCGGCGTGTAGCACCGCCAGCGCATCCCGGTCGTTGAGGCTCACGGGCGCCGATTTTATGCCTGCTTCAGCGGTCCTCAGAGCAGCGCGTTCACGCCGTGGTAGAGCACGAGTCCGCCGATCAGGACCAGGACCCCCGCGAGCATCGCAGCGTTGTTTCGCTCCATCCACTCCTTGAGCCGCGCCATCGGTTCGTCCATCCGGTGGCCTGCGGCCACGTAAGCCAGGACGGGGATCGCGACCGTGGAGGCGGCGACGGCGATGTAGATGACACCGGTGACCAATTCGCCGGCCCTGCCGAGGTTGCCGCTGCCGATGGCCAAGCCGGCCAGTGCGCACATGGTCAGCACCTCGACCCTCACCACCACCAAAGCCAACCCGGTGGCCAAAGCCCGCGCGGGCGTGAGGGTTTCGAAAGATCGCATCCACTTCGGTGACTCGGTGTGTCCTTCGCGGGTCAGCCAGCGATAGATGCCGAACGCGATCAGCGCCAGTCCGAGCACCACGCGCGTCCAGGATGCCCAGGCCGGCGGCTTGTTGTGCAGGCCACTGAGGGCGTCGGAGGACGCGACGAACGCGCCGGTCAGCGCAACCAGTCCCAGCAACCAGCCGCTGAAGAAGGCGAGGCCGGTCGGTCGCGGCCGCGGCGTCTGCAGCACCAACACCGCCGGGATGACGGACAGCGGCGAGATCGACACAACGAGCGCCAGCGGAATCAGCGTGGTCAGTACGGAGACCCAACTACCCGTCACGCGCTGAATCTTCGCATTGACCGCCGCCGCGCGCTGCGGGACCGCCTACGGTTGGCCTAGTGTTTCCGTCGCAGCGTCCACGCCGGCACCCAGTGCGTGACGTTCTTGCGCTTTGACCCATAGGCGATCGGATAGGTCACCAACCCCCACCAGTCGCCCTGCTCGCAGATGCCCCAGCAGCTGAGCCGGCCTTCGACGACCTTGTGCAACTGCAGACCGTTGGGCTGAAAGCGGCCCGACCGGTGTGGCTCTCGGGGAAAGAGCACGGTCAGATCGATCAGCACACTGATCGGTGGGCGCACGACGCGGAACGGGTTACGGGCCGGCTGGCCGTTGTATCCGATCGACGCGAGGTCTCCCACTGATCGATCATACGTTCGAATAATTCTGACCGGTGGGTGATCCGATCGAGGCGCCCGCACCGCCGCGGCGGCCTAAACTACCGCTCACGCAGCGGCGCGTCACGGCACCCCGAGGAGCACTGATGGGCAGAATTTCCCGCGGTTGGGCCCTGACTCGGCAGAGCTGGGATGTGCTGACGGGCGATGCCTCGCTGGCCCTGTTCCCGATCTTGTCGACGATCTTCGCCACGCTGGCCATGGTGTCGATCTGGGCGCCGACATTGATAACCCGGGGCGTCTTTGATCACCAGACCGTGGAGCGCAACGATCCCGTCGTCTACGCCGCGGGCGTCGCATCGGCGTACGTGTCGACGTTCATCGCGCTGTTCTTCAACGTGGCGCTGGCCGCCTGCGCCGCGCGGTCGATGCGCGGCGAGGACACCAAGGTTCGCGAGGGCCTGGCGGCGGCCGGCCGCCGGATCGGTCCGATTCTGGGCTGGACGGTCGTCTCGACCACCTTCGGGTTGCTCCTGCGGGCATTCGAAAACCGGGTACCGCTGCTGGGCAAGATCGCGGCCGGAATCGCCGGTGCCGCATGGGGAATCGCCACGTTCTTCGTCGTGCCGGTGATCGCGCTCGAGGGCACCGGGCCGTTGAAATCCCTGCAGCATTCGGCGGCCATCATCAAGGCCCGTTGGGGTGAGGGCGCTACCGGCGCGGCGACGATCGGCATCGTGACCGTGGGGTTCAGCTTTGCGATCGCATCGGTGGCCATCGTCGGCGTAGTCGTGCTGCTGGAGGGTGGGCAGGCGGTGCTTGGATACGCCGTGCTGGCCATCGCGGTGGTACTGATGTTCGGCGCCGCGGTCGTCTCGGCAACGCTGAGCCAGATCTTCCGCGTCGCCGTCTACGAGTACGCGCTGAGCGGGCAAACCCCGGGCGGATTCGCCGGCCAGCAGCTGCAGGCCGCCTTCCAGCCCCAACCGGCCTAGCCGCTGCGCGGTTGCCCGAAAAATAGTTAGAGTTGAGCGGAACAGACTCAACCTTGACGGCGTTGAACAACGCGACAAGCATTTTTACCGGGCCCCTCTAGGCCCTCCCTGACTCTGAACGGAGGTGTCGTGGACTCTTTCAACCCGACAACCAAGGCGCAGGCGGTGCTGACATCGGCTTTGCAGGCGGCGAGTGCTGCCGGCAACCCCGAAATCAGGCCGGCTCACCTGCTGCTAGCCCTGCTCACGCAGAACGACGGGATCGCCGCGCCACTGCTGGAGGCTGTCGGCGTCGAGCCCGCCACGATCCGCGCCGAAGCGCAACGCATCCTGGACCGGCTGCCGCAGGCCAGCGGCGCCAACTCGCAACCGCAACTGTCGCGTGAATCGCTGGCTGCCATCACAACCGCGCAGCAGTTGGCCACCGAGATGGACGACGAATACGTCTCCACCGAGCACCTGATGGTCGGACTGGCCACCGGCGACTCCGAGGTCGCCAAACTGCTGACCGGACACGGCGCATCGGCGCAGGCGTTGCGCGAGGCGTTCGTCAAGGTTCGCGGCAGCGCCCGCGTAACCAGCCCCGACCCCGAGGCGACCTATCAGGCGCTGGAGAAGTACTCCACCGACCTGACCGAGCGCGCCCGCGAAGGCAAGCTCGACCCAGTCATCGGACGGGACAACGAGATTCGTCGCGTCGTCCAGGTGCTGAGCCGTCGCACCAAGAACAACCCGGTGCTGATCGGTGAGCCCGGTGTCGGTAAGACCGCGATCGTGGAGGGCCTGGCGCAGCGCATCGTCGACGGCGATGTCCCCGAAAGCCTGCGTGACAAGACGGTCGTCAGCCTGGACCTCGGTTCGATGGTCGCGGGTGCCAAGTACCGCGGCGAATTCGAGGAAAGGCTCAAGGCCGTTCTCGACGACATCAAGAACTCCGCTGGGCAGATCATCACGTTCATCGACGAGTTGCACACCATCGTCGGCGCCGGCGCGTCCGGTGAGGGTGCGATGGACGCCGGCAACATGATCAAGCCGATGCTGGCCCGCGGCGAACTGCGACTGGTTGGGGCAACCACGCTCGACGAGTACCGCAAGTACATCGAGAAGGACGCCGCATTGGAGCGGCGTTTCCAGCAGGTGTTCGTCGGCGAGCCGTCGGTGGACGACACCGTCGGGATCCTGCGTGGGTTGAAGGACCGATACGAGGTGCACCACGGTGTGCGCATCACCGACTCCGCGCTGGTGGCGGCCGCGACTCTGTCCGACCGCTACATCACCGCCCGCTTCCTGCCGGACAAGGCGATCGACCTGGTTGACGAGGCGGCGAGCCGGCTGAAGATGGAGATCGACTCGCGGCCCGTCGAGATCGACGAGGTGGAACGGCTGGTGCGTCGACTCGAGATCGAAGAGATGGCGCTGGCCAAAGAGGAGGACGCGGCGTCCAAGGATCGGCTGGAAAAGCTGCGCTCCGAGCTGGCCGACCAAAAGGAGAAGCTGGCCGAGCTGACAACCCGGTGGCAGAACGAGAAGAGCGCCATCGACGTCGTCCGCGAACTCAAAGAACAGCTGGATACGCTGCGCGGCGAATCCGAGCGCGCCGAGCGCGACGGCGACCTGGCCAAGGCCGCCGAGCTGCGCTATGGCCGCATCCCGGAAATCGAGAAAAAACTCGACGCCGCGGTGCCGCAGGCTGAGGCCCGCGAGAACGTGATGCTCAAGGAGGAAGTCGGTCCCGACGACATCGCCGACGTGGTTTCGGCGTGGACGGGCATCCCCGCCGGGCGACTGCTGGAAGGCGAGACCGCCAAGCTGCTGCGGATGGAAGACGAGCTGGGCAAGCGCGTCGTCGGTCAGAAGAAGGCCGTGCAGGCCGTTTCCGACGCGGTGCGTCGTACCCGGGCCGGGGTCGCCGACCCCAACCGGCCGACCGGTTCGTTCCTGTTCCTCGGCCCTACCGGTGTCGGTAAGACCGAGCTGGCCAAGGCGCTGGCGGACTTCCTGTTCGACGACGAGCGGGCGATGGTCCGCATCGACATGAGCGAGTACGGCGAGAAGCACTCGGTGGCCCGGCTGGTCGGTGCCCCGCCCGGCTACATCGGTTACGACCAGGGCGGTCAGCTGACCGAGGCGGTCCGCCGCCGGCCCTACACCGTCGTGTTGTTCGACGAGGTGGAAAAGGCCCACCCGGACGTGTTCGACGTGCTGCTGCAGGTGCTCGACGAGGGCCGGCTCACCGACGGGCAGGGCCGTACGGTCGACTTCCGCAACACCATCCTGATCCTGACGTCCAACCTCGGGTCGGGCGGCACGGAGGAGCAGGTGATGGCCGCGGTGCGCTCGGCGTTCAAGCCGGAGTTCATCAACCGTCTCGACGACGTGCTGATCTTCGATGGGCTCAACCCCGAGGAATTGGTTCGGATCGTCGATATCCAGCTCGAGCAGCTGGCCAAGCGGTTGGCGCAACGACGGCTGCAGCTGGAGGTGTCGCTGCCGGCCAAGGAGTGGCTGTCGCAACGTGGTTTCGACCCGGTCTACGGTGCCCGTCCGCTGCGACGGCTGGTGCAACAGGCCATCGGTGACCAACTGGCCAAGATGTTGTTGGCCGGAGACGTGCACGACGGCGACGTGGTTCCGGTCAACGTCAGCGCGGACGGCGACTCACTGGTCCTGGGTTAATTCCACGGGTTGACCCTTGCTACCGCTTCGGTGTGGACGCCTACTCCGAAGCGGTAGCAAACTTTAATTCTGTTGTGACCTGCTCGCATTCCCGGTTAAGGGGTCGCAGCGGTTAGGCTACGTGGCGATGGTTCCCCTCTGGTTCACGCTCTCCGCGCTGTGCTTCGTCGGCGCGGCGGTGTTGCTATACGTCGACATCGACCGTCGCCGCGGTCGGGGCCGGCGCCGCAAGTCGTGGGCACGATCGCACGGATTCGACTACGAGCAGGAATCCACCGAGATCCTCAAGCGCTGGAAGCGCGGCGTGATGTCGACCGTGGGCAGCAACATCCCGGCCCGCAACGTCGTGTTGGGCCAGATCCGCGGCGAGGCGGTCTTCATCTTCGACCTCGAGGAAGTCGCCACCGTGATCGCCCTGCACCGCAAGGTGGGCACCAACGTCGTCGTCGACGTGCGGCTCAAAGGCCTAAAAGAGCCTCGCGAGAACGACATCTGGCTATTGGGGGCGATCGGACCGCGGATGGTGTACTCCACCAACCTGGACGCCGCCCGTCGCGCCTGCGATCGCCGCATGGTCACCTTCGCGCACACCGCACCCGACTGCGCCGAGGTCATGTGGAACGAGCAGAACTGGACGCTGGTCAGCATGCCGATCGGCAGCACTCGTGCCCAATGGGACGAGGGTTTGCGCACGGTGCGCCAATTCAACGACCTGCTGCGAGTATTGCCGCCGGTGCCGCAGGCGGCGGGATCTCCCGCCGCGCAGCAGTCGGCGAGCCGCCGCAAGTCGGCCCCCAGCCGCCCGTTGGCTCCCGCCGGGCGAGCCGAGGTGCCGCAGCGGCAGACCGAGTCCTTCACCCGTGAGGCCGGGTCGGCGTCGCGCGCCGCGACCCCGCCGCCTGCCACTCGTCAAGAGCCGATTCGTCGTCCCCCGACCAGCCGCAACGGCCACCAAGCTTCACATCACCAGCGCTGAGTCTGGGCCGCACACCCGCTCAGTACACTGACGCCGTGCCTCGTCGCGTCGCCCTGATCACCGGGCCCACATCCGGTATCGGCGAAGGTTTCGCGCGACGCTATGCCGCTGACGGCTACGACCTGGTGCTGGTATCCCGCGACGCAGACCGCCTCAAGGCGCTGGCCGCCGAGCTGTCCGACGAGGGCGGGCGGAACGTCGAGGTGCTGGCCGCCGATCTCAGCCAGGCCGCCGAACGCGACAAGGTCGCCGACCGGCTGACCGCCGGCGTCGAGGTGCTGGTGAACAACGCCGGTTTCGGTACCTCCGGCGAATTCTGGACCGCCGAGCCCGCGAAGCTGCAATCACAGCTGGACGTCAACGTCACCTCGGTGATGCAGCTGACCCGGGCGGCATTGCCGGCGATGATCGACGCCGGCGCGGGCACGGTGATCAACGTCGCCAGCGTGGCGGGGCTGTTGTCGGGTCGGGGCTCGACCTACTCGGCCTCCAAGGCCTGGGTGGTGTCGTTCACCGAAGGGCTGGCCGTCGGGTTGCGAGGCACCGGCGTGGGAATGCACGTGGTGTGTCCGGGCTACGTGCACACCGAGTTTCACGACCGGGCCGGCATCGACATGACGTCGCTGCCATCGTTCATGTGGCTCGAGGTCGACGACGTGGTCCGGGAAACCCTCGCCGACGCCGCCGGCGGCAAGGTGGTCATCATCCCCGGCGTGCAATACAAGGCGATCACCACCGCGAGCCGGATGGTGCCGCGAACACTGGCGCGCGCCGCCACGAGCGTCTTCGGGCGGGGCCGTGGCCGCACCTGAGCTCGCCGAATTAGCCGACCTGGTACGCCAATTGGCGGTGGTGCATGGCCGCGTCACATTGTCGTCGGGCAAGGAAGCCGACTATTACGTTGACCTGCGTCGCGCCACGTTGCATCACCGGGCCGGGCCCCTGATCGGCCGGCTGGTCCGCGAACTCACCGCCGACTGGGACTACGCCGCGGTCGGTGGACTGACGCTGGGCGCCGACCCCGTTGCCACCGCCGTCATGCATGCACCGGGTCGCCCGATCGACGCCTTCGTCGTCCGAAAATCCGTGAAAGCCCATGGCATGCAACGACTTATCGAAGGGCCAGACATCTCCGGCCAGCGGGTCCTGGTAGTTGAGGACACCAGCACGACCGGCGGGTCGGCGCTGACCGCGGTGCACGCAGTGCTGGAGGCCGGTGCGCAGGTGGTCGGCGTGGCAACGGTGGTCGATCGCGCCACCGGTGCGGCCGAAGCCATTGAAGCCGAAGGCTTTCCGTACCGCAGCGTACTGGGGCTGGCGGACCTCGGGCTGCAGTAGTCACCGTGCGCACTTTCATCGCGATGGTGGCGACGCTGGTCCTGGCGTGTGCGTGTTCGAATCCATCCACACGCCAACAGGTCTACGGCGCGGAAACCGCGCACCTCGGCGAGTCACTGGCCGTGCTGGGCTGGAACACCTCGATATCGAATTTGCGCTGGCAAGACGACTATGTGCTCGTCGACGTCGATGCGGCGGCGACCGACCCGGCCAAACCGCATGCCGACCCCCGCGATATCCGCTTCGGCCTCTACGGCGCGCTGGCGCATCCGCTGGAAAGCATCGGCATCGGCAGCTGTGACAGCGTGAAGAACCTTGTCATCCAATCGCTTTCCGCGCCCGGCGGCACACGGCTGACCGGCACGGTATGCCTGGGCCCGATGAAGGACCGTGCTGCCGTCCGCGGCGTCTACCTGTACTCACCACGCGACCGGATCGCCGACACCGCCGCCGCCTACCCGGCGGCGTTCCCGGTCGGGGTCATGCCGACCAAGGAGAGCGACACCGGCTTGGTGGTCAAATCCACCAGTGTGGCCGCGTGGCGGGCCGACGGCACTCAGCTGACTCAGGCATCGCTGGGTGACCCGGCTGCGTTCAATGGCAGCGGTTACATGCTGCTCGGATTGGAGGCCCACACCATCGCGGCCAAGTATCGCGACGAGTCCGCCGCCCGCGGCGGGCCGATGATGCTGCTCGCCGCGCCGACGCTGCCTGCCCCGGGCCTGAACGCCGCCTGCACGGCCTACGGTGCATCGGTGCTGATCCTGCCGGAGGCATCGCTGGACGCCGTGCGCGTCAACGCCTCGCTGTGCACGCAGGGCGACCTCAACGACGCGCTGCTGTACGCGACCGTCGCGATCGTCGGCACCCACGCCGCGGTCTGGACCGTCAAATGAGCGACCCCGGTCCCACCGAGTGGAGTGTCTCGACATCCGGCGTGGGCCCCTGGGAGGGCCCGCTTCCCGACGACCCGCGGTATGACCGGGAATTGCTGCGCGACGGCGACACCCGCAACGTCGTGGACGCGTACCGGTACTGGACGCGCGAGGCGATCGTCGCCGACATAGACAAGCGGCGCCACCCCCTGCATGTGGCCATCGAGAACTTCGGTCAGGACGCGAACATCGGCGGGGTGGTGCGCGCCGCCAACGCGTTCGCCGTGGACACCGTGCACATCGTCGGCCGACGCCGCTGGAACCGCCGCGGCGCTATGGTCACCGACCGCTACCAGCGACTGCGCCACCACGACGACACCGCCGATCTGCTGAGCTTCGCCGCCGGATCGGGCCTGACGGTGGTCGCCGTCGATATCGTGCCCGGCGCGGCACGGCTGGAGCAGACGGCGTTACCGCGGGACTGCCTGCTGCTGTTCGGCCAGGAAGGCCCCGGCATCAGCGACGACGCCCGCGCGGGTGCCGCGCTGACCGTGTCGATCGCTCAGTTCGGGTCGACACGCAGCATCAACGTCGCGGTCGCGGCCGGGATCGCCATGCATACCTGGATCACGCAACACGGGAACATCGCGAGCGCCTGGTAGTTGCGCCGATTCGCTAATGCCTTGGCGCTACATCGAACTCGATGGGCAGAGTGATGGGTCCCGTCAGCGCGGTCAGCGGTTTCCACGGGGCCGGGCCGGTTCGCCGGGCGTGCGGCATCTGCTGAGTCATCACCGTCAGAGCTTCGGCGAGTTCGAGCCGGGCAAGGTTGGCGCCCAGGCAGTAGTGCATGCCGGCTCCGAAGGTCTGCATCGGGTGGGCGTCGTCGCGAGTGATATCGAGTTGATCTGGTTTGTCGTAGACGGCGGGATCCCGGTTCGCCGAGGCGGTGTTGGCGACGATCAGTGTGCCGGCCGAGATCACGACTCCGGCGAGTTCGACATCCTCGAGGGCGATGCGCAGGGTGCCCCAGGCGATCGGGGAGTGTCGCATGGTCTCCTCGACCGCATTGGCGGCCAACTCGGGGTGCTCAGCCAGGAGCGTCCACTGATCGGGGTGATCACAGAGCACCTGCACCGCGGCGGCGAGCTGGTTTCGAGTGGTGTCCGTGCCGGCAATCAGCAGACCCACGACCAGCATGCGCAACTCGTCGGCGTTGAGTCGATCGCCATCGTGTTCGGCGCGGATCAGCTCGGAGATCAGGTCGTCGGTCAACGCGTCACGGCGGTCAGCGACCATATCGTCGACGTAGTCGTCGACGGCCTCCCATGCCGCCAGGATGGAATCCGCCGAATCGGCGACATTCCAGCTGAAGGCCTTGAAGATGTCGTCGGTCCATTCCGAGAACAGCTCCCAGTCCGCGGCTGGTGCGCCGAGTAACGCGCAAATAATCGGGATTGGATATTGACGCGAGATGTCGCTCACCACATCGCAGTGCCCGCGGGTCTTCTGGCGCTCCACGAGTTCGGTGATGACCTCGATGATCGTCGAGCGCAACCGTGCGGTGGCCCGCGGAGTGAAAGCCTTGGATACCAAACGACGGAGGCGGTGGTGTTCGTCTCCGTCGAGACTGATCAGGCTCGCGGTGACGCGGTCCCATATCGGGCCGGACGTGATGCCTTGGGCGGCCAGGAACATTCCCTTCGGGACCCGAAAACGCGGGTCGCGCAGCACCGCGCGAACCAGTTCGTAGCTCAATATCTCTGGGCCATGGGTCCCGATGGCGATCGGCGCTCGATCCCGGGCATGCGCGACGAGTCGATGCGCCTCTTCAGGATCATCCACGTGTTCATACGCCAAGATCGGTAGCCCCGCCTCGAAGACATTCGGGCAACTGCGGGTGGGCATGGTGTCGATCGTCATCACGACTCCTCGCGTAGACATTTCAGCTGGGCGTTTGCCGTTGCTAACCGCGATGCAATCGTCGCTCCGGTATCGCGACGACACGTCAGTGACCGAATACTGATCTTTCGTCTCACCGGCCGGGTACCGCTTCTAGGCTGTACGGGTGCGGTTGACGTGGCCGTTGACCGGCCGTTCGAAGGAACAGCGACTCATCGAAGGCGCAATTTTCGACTCGGACTTGGCCGGGGTAGTGCTCTGCGGGGCTGCCGGCGTGGGCAAGAGTCGGATCGCGCGTGAAGCGCTGAGTTCTGCCGGGTCGCGGGGGTGTGAAGTCCGGTGGATAGTGGGCACCTCCTCGGCGCGGTCGATTCCGTTGGGAGCGCTCTCGTCATGGGCGGAGTCTGCCGGTGATGACAACCTTGAACTGATCCGCAGTGCAATCGCGTCGCTGACTTCCTCCTCTCCCGGCAAGACAGTCGTGCTGGGTGTCGATGATGTGGCCTTGCTCGATGATCTGTCGACATTCGTTGTGCACCAGATCATTCAGCGCCGCGCCGCCAAGGTCGTGCTCACCATCCGCCAAGGTGATTCGATTCCTGCCGGGGTACGGGAGTTATGGGACGGCGGGCATCTTGACCGCCTCGACCTGCAACCGTTGTCCGAAGCCGAAACAACCGCGCTCATCTCGGCCGTGTTGGGCGGCCCGGTGGATCCGCAAGCCGTTGAGCGATTGTGGACGTTGACCCGTGGCAATCCGTTGTATCTGCGGAACATCGTCGAGCAGGAGGTTGCCGACGAACGGCTTGCGCTACAGGACGACCATTGGCGCTGGCTCGGTGATCCGGTCCTACCGCCCAGCCTGATCGAACTGGTCGAAGGACGGACTGGGGGCCTGCCCGGCCCGGTCAGCGATGTGATCGACGCCCTCGCCGTTGGCGAACCGATCGAACTCGGGTCGCTTACCCGGATAACCGATCCGGGCGCGGTCGAGCAGGCCGATCTCCGAGGTCTCATTGCTTTTGACCAAGTAGGCGATCGGGTAGAGGCAAGGCTGGCGCACCCGCTATACGGGGAGGTCCGACGGAATCGGGCTGCCGCCACCAGGTTACGACGGCTGCGTGGCCTGGTCGCCGCCGAACTCGCCGCCTCGGATGATCGTGACGACATGCAGGTCGTGGTCCGCCGAGCCACTCTTAGCCTCGATTCGGATCTGGAGCCCGACTCGGACGTGCTTGTTCGGGCGGCCAGGGGTGCGGTCTGGCTATGGGACTTTCCCCTAGCCGATCGGCTTACGGCGGCGGCGATCCGCGCAGGAGGGGCCGCGGACGCGAAACTCATTCGCGCCTACGCCTTGTCGTGTGCAGGCCGTGGCCAGGAAGCCGATGATTTGCTCGCCGGCATCCGGGCAGACGAGTTGGCCGACGCCGCGCACGGGCGAATGGCCTTCCTGCGGGCGACCAATCGGCTGTTTACTCTGGCTGATCCGGTCGGGGCAAAGGAACTTATCGATGACGCTTCCCGCGCCGCAGGTCCACAGGCCCGCAGCTGTATCGACGCATTTCTGACGGTGTACTGGTCGGCGATGGGCAGGCCGCAAGTGGCCATCGAGTCGTCCGGCAAGTTCACCTGGCAGGAGCTACCCGATCTGGTCGCCCAGCGAGTGACCGCCTGGGCCCTTGCCCTTGCGTTCGGAGAGGCGGGCCGTGCCGGCGAAGCCGCAGCGGCGGCAAAGGCCGGCTATCCGGTTCCGATACGCTCGTTCGTCATCATCACCGACGCCCACATCGGCGCCCTACTTTTAGCGGGCCATATCGCCGACGCCGATGCACCGGCGCAGACGATCCAACAACGCCAAATCGAGTTCCAGGCATTTCAGTCGTTTCAAGTCGGCTCTCTTGCGGTGGGCAGAGCGGCGCTTGGTTCCGGGCGCCTCGACACGGCGATATCACTGCTGACCCAATCCATCGAAACCGTAAACGATTCCACCGACTCCAGTGGGTGGGGTTATCGTTGCCGGATTCCGCTGACGACCGCGCTTGCGATGCGCGGCTCGATCGCCGAGGCAGCGGCCCGGCTCGAGGCGCTGGAAAAGTTGCGCCATCCCAGCTGGCGATACCTTGATTACGAGTACGCGATCGCCAAGGCATGGGTGGCCGCCGGGCAGGGTGCCGTCAGTGAAGCAATCAAGGTCTCGCTTGCTGCCGCCGAAACCGCCAGGAACAATGGGCAATTCGGTCCCGAAGTGATGTGCTTGCAAACCGCCGCGCAGTTCGGGGAACGTTCCTGCGGGCCTCGATTGCGGGAGCTTGCAGCGATCGTTGAAGGGCCCCGTGCCAGCGTGGCAGCCCGTTTCGCTGAGGCGTTGCATGACGACGATGGTGCCGAATTAGGCGCGGCATCAGCAGAATTCGAGGATATGGGCGATTTGATCGCTGCTGTCGATGCGGCGGCGCACGCAGCCATCGCCTACCGGCACCGGGACTTACGCGGGTCGGCGTTGGGATGTTCGGCGAGGGCCGAAGCGTTGGCCGAGCGATGTGGCGGCGCTCGCACGCCAACTGTGCGCAAGGCGGTCGAACGTTTGCCGCTGACCGACCGCGAACGAGAAATCGTGATGCTCATCGGGCAAGGGCTGTCCAACCGGGATATCGCGACAAGGCTGACGCTGTCGGTTCGAACCGTCGAAAGCCACATCTATAAAGCGATGGCCAAAACTGGCACGTCCACGCGCGACGAGCTCGCGGGGCTGTTGCCTTCGCGCCGGGAAAGACACGGCGACAACGGCTCGCGTCAGCTCAATTGATCGGCGACCGCCGCCGTATCCAGCCAGATATTTTCCCGTGGGAAATCCGACGACGTCGTGCTCGACGTCCTCGGTGTACACAGCCACCGCTCGGTCGATGTCGCCATGATTTTCGGTCGTCATCGGGCTGTCGACCAGCCCTTGCATCTGGCTGCCGTCCGTCGCCGCCTCCTGGGTCATGGCCCGCCTCGAGCTACGACTACTTATCTGCCTCTCGGTGGTAGCACGCCGCAACGCTGCGAAACATCAGTAGTGAATCACTGATATCGATCCATCCACCGCGATCAAGAATTTCAGCACCGGATCTCACCGACGGAGGATTGAAATGCTCACCGAAAACATCGCAGTCATCACCTCTGACGAGGCCCGAGAGCGATTGGTTTCGCCGGCACCGGTCTTGATCAGCGAGCAGGAGGTTGTGCTTGGCACCGCGGTTGCGCTGCGGGCACGACCAATCCCCCGGCGCCGGTGGTTCGAGGCGATCAGCGTCCTGCGGACCGCCATGCGGCGCTCGCTTGCTCGGCCGGCGCGAGAAGCCCGTCCAGTGCGCCGCGACTACCCGAAGCGCTACACGTATTTGGAGAACGCCTGCATGGCGCGCGAGATGGATCGCCTTTGACGTACGTCAAGGCGTGACTGCCCGCAGGCGATATGGGCGGTGTGCTGGGTTTGCTGTTCTTACGACTCGCACCCTCAGCGGGCATCCTTCCGGGACTTGAACCGGGACTAAAAGTTCCCGGAAGGATGCCCGCTTACGCACCGGCCCGGTAGGGCAGGATCTGCAGACATGGATCAGGTATGGGTCAACCGGGCGGTCAGCGCGGAGGCCGCTGTCGCCGGCCGCCATCTGAAACGGCTGTGGGCGCTACCTGGCACCCAACTCGGCGTGGTGGCCTGGCCACCGACCCGTCGCGACCGATGGTTCGGCGGCTGGCATTACTGGTGGCAGGCGCATCTGCTCGACTGCCTGGTCGATGCCGAGCAGCGTGACCCGCAGCCCGAGCGCCGGATCAAGATCGAGCGGCAGATTCGCTCACATCGACTGCGTAACAACGGATCCTGGGTCAACAGCTATTACGACGACATGGCGTGGCTGGCGCTCGCGCTGGAGCGGGCGTCCCGGATCGCCGACGTCGACCGCGAGCGGGCGCTGAACAAGCTGAACGACCAGTTGGTCAAAGCGTGGGTGCCCGAAGACGGCGGCGGCATCCCGTGGCGCAAGCAGGACCAGTTCTTCAACGCCCCGGCCAACGGGCCGGCCGGAATCTTCCTGGCGCGCTACGGCGACCGGCTGCGGCGTGCCCAGCAGATGGCTGACTGGATCGACGAGACGCTCATCGACCCCGAACAGCACCTGGTCTTCGACGGCATCAAGGCGGGTTCACTCGTCCGCGCCGAGTACACCTACTGCCAGGGCGTGGTGCTGGGGCTGGAGACCGAACTGGCCGCCCGCACCGCGGACGACCGGCACGCGCCGCGGGTGCATCGCCTGGTCGCCGCCGTCGACGAGCACATGGCGCCCGGCGGGGTGCTGCGCGGCTCCGGTGGTGGCGACGGCGGGCTGTTCGCCGGCATCACCGCCCGCTACCTGGCGCTGGTCGCCACCACGCTGCCCGGCGACTCGCCCGACGACGCCAAAGCGCGCGAAAGCGCCCGCGAAATCGTGCTGACGTCAGCACAGTCGGCCTGGGACAACCGCCAGACGGTGGAGGGGCTGCCGCTGTTCGGGCCATTTTGGGATCGCCCCGCCGAGTTGCCGACGACCGGCGGCCAGCAGGCACAATTTGTCGGGGGAGCGGTCACCGGTTCGGAAATCCCCGAGCGTGACCTCTCGGTGCAGCTGTCCGGTTGGATGCTAATGGAGGCCGCACACGCCGTGACCGTCAACGAAGGGACTAGCAATGAGTAAGGTCCACCCCGATGCCGTGTCGGCTCTGGATGGCTTGTTGAAGGACGGAATCACCATCGCCGCAGGCGGTTTCGGGCTGTGTGGCATCCCAGAGAACCTGATCCAGGCTCTGGTGGACAGCGGGGTCAAAGATCTCACCATCGTCGGCAACAACGCCGGTGTCGACGATTTCGGCATGGGGCTGCTACTCAAGGCGCATCAGGTGACGAAGGTGATCGCCTCGTATGTCGGCGAGAACAAAGAGTTCGAGCGCCAGGTACTGACCGGCGAGCTGGACCTCGTGCTGACGCCCCAGGGCACGCTCGCGGAAAAGCTCCGTGCCGGCGGCGCCGGGATTCCCGGTTTCTACACCCGGACCGGCTTCGGCACCCAGCTCGCCGAAGGCAAAGACACCCGGGTCTTCGATGGCACGGAATACGTTCTGGAAGAAGGCATTCGGGCTGACGTCGCCATCGTCAAGGCCTGGAAGGGCGATAAGAAAGGCAACCTCGTCTATCGCAAAACGGCGCGCAACTTCAACCCGATGATCGCCAGCTGCGCCACAGTCACCATTGCCGAAGTGGAGGAACTCGTCGAGGTCGGCGAGCTGGATCCTGACCTGGTTCACACGCCCGGCGTCTACGTGGACCGCATCATCGAGGGCGCCAACTACGAGAAGCGCATCGAGTTCCGCACCACCAGCGGCGGCACCACCGCGCAGAAGAAAGACAGCCCGATCCGTCAGCGGATGGCTCAGCGCGCCGCTCAGGAGCTGCGCGACGGCTACTACGTCAACCTCGGCATCGGCATCCCGACGCTGGTGGCCAACTACATTCCCGACAACATCAGCGTCACGCTGCAGTCCGAGAACGGGCTGCTCGGCATCGGTTCTTATCCGGCCGAGGATGACGTCGACCCCGATCTCGTCAACGCCGGCAAACAGACCGTCACCAGCCTGCCGGGGTCCAGCTTCTTCAGCAGCGCCGACTCCTTCGCGATGATCCGCGGCGGCCACATCGACCTGTCCATCCTGGGCGGCCTGGAGGTTGCCGAGAACGGCGACCTGGCCAACTGGTCGGTGCCCGGCAAGATGGTCAAGGGTCCCGGCGGCGCAATGGATTTGGTGTCGGGCGTCAAACGGGTGATTGTCACGATGGATCACACCGCCAAAGACGGCAGCCCGAAAATCCTGAAGCAGTGCACGCTGCCCGTCACCGGCAAGAACGTCGTGGACATGATCATCACCGACTTGTGCGTCTTCGAGGTCGAGCCGGACCACGGCCTGACGTTGATCGAGTTGCATCCCGGGGTCACGGTCGCCGATGTGCGGGCGAAGACCGGTTGCGACTTCAAGGTCGCCGTCTGAGGACGAGTCGTATGTTGGAAGGATGACTGCTTCCACACCATCGCGTTCGGCTCTGACCCG
>NZ_DATNJW010000303.1:0-4917 GCF_035603715.1 Mycobacterium sp.
GTCTCCACAAAGCCGAACGCATTGACCCGGGCGTAAGACGACAGCGAGCCGATGAGGCCGATGTTGGGGCCTTCAGGCGTCTCGATCGGGCACATCCGGCCGTAGTGGCTGGGGTGCACGTCTCGGACTTCCAGCCCGGCACGCTCACGCGACAGACCACCGGGGCCCAGCGCCGACAGGCGGCGCTTGTGGGTGAGCCCCGACAGCGGGTTGTTCTGGTCCATGAACTGCGACAGCTGGCTGGTGCCGAAGAACTCCTTGATCGCGGCGACCACCGGCCGGATGTTGATCAGCGTCTGCGGCGTAATCGCCTCGACGTCCTGAGTGGTCATCCGCTCGCGGACGACGCGCTCCATCCGGGACATGCCGACCCGGATCTGGTTCTGGATCAACTCACCGACCGTACGCAGCCGACGGTTGCCGAAGTGGTCGATGTCGTCGGTCTCCACCGGCACCTCGACGCCGCCGGGGACGGTCATCGTGGTCTGGCCCTCGTGCAGGCGCACCAGGTATTCGACGGTCGCGACGACGTCTTCCTCGGTCAGCGTGGTCGAGGACGTCTCGGCCGGCGTGGCGCTCAGGCCCAGCTTCTTGTTGATCTTGTAACGACCAACGCGGGCCAGGTCGTAGCGCTTCTCCTTGAAGAACAGGTTCTCCAGCAGGGTCTGCGCCGACTCCTTGGTCGGCGGCTCGCCCGGACGCAGCCGGCGGTAGATCTCCAGCAGCGCCTCGTCGGGGCCCGAAGTGGGGTCGCGCTCCAGCGTCTGCATCATGATCTCGGAGAACCCGAAGCGCTCCCGGATCTGCTCGTTGCTCCAACCCAGCGCCTTGAGCAGCACGGTGACGGCCTGGCGACGCTTGCGGTCGATGCGGACACCCACGGTGTCGCGCTTGTCGATGTCGAACTCCAGCCACGCACCGCGGCTCGGGATCACCTTGACGCTGTGCAGCACCTTCTCGGTGGACTTGTCGATGGTGTCGTCGAAGTACACACCGGGCGAGCGGACCAGCTGGCTGACCACCACGCGCTCGGTCCCGTTGATGATGAAGGTGCCCTTCTCGGTCATCATCGGGAAGTCACCCATGAACACCGTCTGGCTCTTGATCTCGCCGGTGTTGTTGTTGATGAACTCCGCGGTGACGAACAGCGGGGCGGCGTACGTCATGTCCTTGTCTTTGCACTCGTCGACCGGGGCCTTGACCTCGTCGAAGCGTGGATCGGAGAAGGACAGCGACATGGAGCCCGAGAAGTCCTCGATCGGGGACAGCTCGTAAAGGACCTCTTCAAGACCACCCGTCGGCTTGGCGTCACCGCGCGCGGCGGCGATTTCCCGCCAACGCGGCGCGCCGACCAACCACTCGAACGAGTCGGTCTGCACGTCCAACAAGCCCGGAACTTCGAGCGGTTCGCGCAGCTTCGCGAACGAAACCCGATCGGGCGCTCCGGGTACGGAGCTGTTGGAGGAGTTAGAACTTTGAGGGGACTTCTTGCTCTGGCGGGAGACTGCCAAGATGCATCCTTCCAGCACCTCACGCGGCTGTAGACCCGGCGGCCACCGGGAACCGTTCGCCGCTATAACTTTGTCGGTTCGGCTGGCGAACGATCTGTCCCAATCTCACGCACCAAGCTAGATCGCTGAATCAGCGATAGCTCAGGCTAGGACCACGGTGTCATGTGGCGGGTGAGGAGGGCAGGAGGCAGCCAGCGCAACGTCCAACAATAGCGCAGGACGGCGCATTCCTCAACTACCGCGCTCGGGGGTATCGGCGCTGGCTGGCGTCTCGAAATTCCCGTGCATACATTCTGCCCAACAGATTGACCCCTTCGGGCGCTTCCGTCAAGAGGTGACGCGCGAAGATTGTGGAAGAACTCCTTCCGGATCAGGCCTACTGGCGTCGCGCGTCAGTAGCCGCGCTGAGTCGGGATCGATGCGGTGTCGGGGTCCTCGTCGCGGTGCCGGGCGCGCGGGTCGGACTGTCCACCATTGCCGTCGCCGTTGGCCTTGAACGACTCGAGGATGGCTGCCTGCGCATCCTTGGGGAGCAGGTGCAGGTTCTCCCGAACGCGGGCCTGGCGGCGGGCGACGGCCTTGCGCTCCGGCATGCCGGGCGTGGCCAAGATCTGCGGCGGCACGCCCTCGATCTCCTCGACACCGCCGTCGACGTGGCCGGCCTCCAAGTGGGCCTGCTCCTCGGCCATCGTGGCCTCGTCCTTTTCCTCCGACATACCGATCGGCCCGATACGGCGCCCGTTGAGGAACTGCTTCACGACCGGCTCGTCGCTGGTCAACAAGACCTCGCGCGGGCCGAACATCACCAGCTTGCGGCGGAACAACATGCCCATGTTGTCCGGCACCGTGCGCGCGATGTTGATGTTGTGCGTCACGATCAGGATCGTGCAGTCGATCTGAGCGTTGATGTCGATCAGCAGCTGGCTCAGGTAGGCGGTACGGACCGGGTCCAGACCTGAGTCGGGCTCGTCACAAAGAATGATCTGCGGGTCCAGCACCAGCGAGCGGGCCAGGCCGGCGCGCTTACGCATACCACCGGAGATCTCTCCGGGGAACTTCTTCTCATCCCCGCCGAGACCCACCATCTCCAGCTTCTCCATGACGACGTCACGGATCTCGCTTTCCTTCTTCTTGGTGTGCTCGCGCAGCGGGAAGGCGGTGTTGTCGTAGAGGTTCATCGACCCGAACAAGGCGCCGTCCTGGAACATCACACCGAACAGCGTGCGGATGTCGTAAAGCTCTTTGGCCGAGCACTCGGTGATGTCGGTGCCGTCGACGAGGATTGAGCCGCGCTCCGGGCGCAGCAGGCCGATCAGCGACTTCAGGAAGACGGACTTACCGGTACCGGACGGGCCCAGCAGAACGCTGACCTCGCCCTCCGGGATCTCCAATGTGACGTCTTCCCAGATTCGCTGGGACCCGAAGGACTTCGTCAGTCCCTCGACCGAGATACCGATGCCCATGCGAAACCCTCCCGCTGATGTTGCTCATAGCAGCCCAAGACCAGCTTGTGGCTTGAGTCACTGTAGCGCACAGGTAGGCCGGTTTTGATCAGTCCTGCGGCGCCCAGTTGCCGTGAAATCCCATCGGTACGCGCTGCGGCAAGTGGACCGTCGCCACCGATTCGCACGTTTGCGCATCGAGTAGCAGCAGCTGGCCCTCATCACGTCCGCGGTGATACCCGTAACCCATGAGAATTCCGTCGTCCTCAGACAAGCTAGCCGACCCGGTGGCGGGACGCGGGATGAACGACATCTCGCCGATCAGCAACTCGGGGTCGAGTGGCGCGATCATGCTCGATCCGGTCTCGTAGTCGTGCTTGTACAGCGCCGACGACTGTTTCGATCTGCCTGAGTCGACGAAGCCGCCACCGATGCCCACGGTGTAACCGAAGCGATGCCGGCTACCCAGCAGGGTCTCGTTGATCCGGGGAAATTCCTGCGAGCGGTCGTCGCGGCGTTCGCTGCTCACTGCTCCGGTGGTCAGGTCGATGGTCCACCGGTCCAAGGTGGGCGCGGTGTCGCCGGGTCCACGACGGTCACGGTCGAACATCCGCTCGTAGCGGACCACGTCGAGCACCAGGACTTCGTGGGAGTTGCGGACCTCGGAGTAGGCGTTCAGCGGGTGGTAGACGTAACAGGGTTCGATCTCGAACCACCGCACGTCGCTGTTGTTGCCCTCACGTGGCATGACTCCGATGCGCGCCGGGTATTTCGGGTTCCAGGCATAGGGAAGCTGGTAGGCCGACTTCTCGTTGCGGTTCATCATCGCCGCGATCGGGCCGGGAACCGGGACCTGTCCGACCACGGCTTGGGCCACCAACTGGGCCGGGTGGCGCATCCACTTGGGCATCTTTTTCGGCAGCACCTGCATCGGGTCGAGGGTCACCGGCAGGTCGTAGAGCACTACATATTTGTCGGTCAGCGAGAAGTCATGCATCATCGGCGATCCCGAGACCTCGATGTCGACCGTGCGACGGGCGTGGCCGTTCGTGTCGATGACGGAGTACTGCACGTTTTTGCCACGTGCGAAGGAATAGGACACTGCGTGCAGTTCGCCGGTGCGCGGGTCACGATGCGGATGAGCGGCATAGCCGCCGGTGAGGGTCCCGTCGAAATCGCACGCACCGACCGTGTCGAGTTCGTCGCTGAGTTCGTAGTTCGCCACGCCGCCCTCGACGAGAGCCAGCGTCTTGCCGGCGTGGGCCAGCACATTGGTGTTGGCGCCCAAGGACTGCATTCCGGCGCGCAGGTTGCGGGCGGCGGTCACCGGCTCGCCGAGAGCCGCGCGCACAGCCGCGCTGCGCACCCAGCGGTTCCGATACCAATCCGCTTTGCCGCCGTGCAGTGCTACGCCGTGCACCATGCCGTCGCCGGTGAACCAGTGATAGGTGGCGGGGTCGACCTCGGCGACGGGATTGGGACCGTTGCGCAGGTAGCGCCCGTCGAGGAAGTCGGGGATGTGTCCGGTAACCGCTAGATCGGTCGCGGTGACCTCGGTGCTGACCGGCGCCAGGAAGTCATCGAGATACGGGTTCGCTGGCGCGGCGGTGACGACTGTGTTCACTTCGGCCTCCAAGCCGTATAACATTGATATTCCGCCGTTATACCCATCCGACGCCCTCTGTGTCAAGATATTCAGCTAATGACTCCCTCGAGCCCGGGCACCGAGCGCAACGTGCGTGATGAGTTGCTGCGCGTGGCCGTGGACATCCTCAACCAGGACGGTCCCGACGGGTTGCAAACCCGCAAAATCGCCAGTGCGGCTGGGACGTCGACGATGGCGGTGTACACCTATTTCGGCGGAATGCCGGGTTTGATCGCGGCCATCGCCGACGAGGGCTTGCGCCAGTTCGATGCCGCGATGACGATGCCGTCGACGTCCGACCCGGTCGCGGATCTGATGG
>NZ_DATNJW010000304.1:0-10478 GCF_035603715.1 Mycobacterium sp.
AGCTTTGGCTGACGGAATCTGTCCGCCGGGGAAGATGTACTTCTGGATCCAGGTCTGGCTGTTGCGGGTGGCAAGCATCTCTGCGTGCGGCATCGTGATCGCCTGGATCACCACGTGCCCGCCGGGTTTGACCAGCCGGTCCAGGGTGCTCAGGAAATCCGGCCATGAGCGATGTCCCACGGCCTCGACCATCTCCACCGAAATCACGGCGTCGTAGTGTCCGTCGATGTCGCGATAATCGCACACATCGATGCGCACCCGATCGGATTTGCCGGCAGCGGCGATTCGTTGGCGGGCCAGCCAGCTCTGCCGGTCCGAGGGGGTGACGGAGTGGACGCGGGCGCCGCGGGCGGCCGCGCGGATGCTCAATTCGCCCCATCCGGTGCCGACCTCCAGCAGTCGGGTGCCGGGTCCGACCGCGGCCTCGTCCAGCAGTAGGTCGATCTTGCGTCGCTGCGCTTGGGCGAGGTCGGGCCACGAGGCCGGCAGGCGGTCGAACAGCGCGCTCGAGTACGTCATGGTCTCGTCGAGGAATTCGATGAACAGATCGCTGGAGACATCGTCGTAGTGCGCGGCGATATTGCGCTGCATCTGTTGCCGGCTGAATCGCGGCACGCCCGGCCGAGCGGCGACCGCGAGCGGTTTGAGCAACCGCAGTCCGCGCCGGGCGAGGTGGTTCAGCGCCGGCGCCATGATGGTCAGCACCGCGACCAGATCGGTCGACTCCCATTCACCGGCCATGTAGGACTCGCCGAAGCCAACGAGTCCATGGCGTCCCATCCGGCGGGCCAGCCGGTCCGGATCGTGGACGGTGAGCGTGGGTGACGATGCGTCGCCCGCGCCGATCACCGCGCCGTCGGGGTAGGTCACCCGCATCGGCAGGCCGGCGACGGCCCGGCGAAGCAGCCGGCCTGCGAACACCGCCGATGCGGCGGCCACCGGCCCGGACGGTGCCGCTAGAACCTCCGGCCAACAGTCTGAATCGGTTGCCGTTGGGGTGCTTTGGCTGCTGACGAGCACTAGGGGAGCGTCGGGCTCGATCTCCGAGACGTCGTCCACAACATAGAGGTGACATGGTTGTTGCACACCACATATTCGGAGCGGACGGCCTTGCGGTTGAGCGACGGCCGTCACAACGATCGGCGCGTGTGACCCATCCCTCCCGCGGACCGCTCCGAATGCCTTGCATCAGTGACAAATCTGGCGGCGCAGGCCGCGACGACAAAGGAGTTAAGCGGAATGAACGACGGTCAGAGGAAGACACTCGCGGTGGGTTTCGCGGCGCTTGCGGCGCTGGGGTTCTCGGCGTGTTCGAGCACCAAAACCGACTCTGGGCAACAGTCCAGCGCGCAGCCGATGAGCAGCTCGGCGGCCCCGGCCATGACCGGCGCCACGGCGGCCCCGGCCAGTGACCTGGTCGGCTCCGGATGCGCGGACTACGCCGCGATGCATCCCAATGGCCCGGCTTCGGTGGCCGGAATGGCACAAGACCCGGTCGCCACGGCGGCGTCCAACAATCCGATGCTGTCGACCCTGACGGCGGCGTTGTCGGGCAAATTGAACCCGAACGTCAACCTCGTCGACACCCTCAACAACGGCCAGTACACCGTGTTCGCGCCGACCAACGCCGCATTCGACAAGTTGCCGGCGGCCACGCTCGACGATCTCAAGACGAACACTGACAAGTTGAAGAGCATCCTGACTTTCCATGTGGTGCAAGGCCAGGCGAGCCCGGCCAAGGTCGACGGCATGCACAAGACGCTGCAGGGCGCCGAAGTAACTGTGGCCGGCATGGGGAACGACCTCAAAGTCAACGACGCGGGCCTGGTGTGCGGAGGGGTGCACACCGCTAACGCGACGGTGTACATGATCGACACTGTGCTGGTGCCACCCAGCCAGTAGTCGTTCGCGGATCGTCGTGAAGATAGGGCAGCCCGGTCCCCCGGGCTGCCCTATCGCTGGTCAGGGGCCCGACCAATCCAGAACGACGCTGGGCGCGAATAATGATCATGGTGTCGCTCGCATTGATCGGTCTGGTCGGAGGCCTCATCACCGGCATATCGCCGTGCATCCTGCCGGTGTTGCCGGTGATCTTCTTCTCCGGGACCACCGGCACCACCGGCGGGGCGGTGGCCGTCGAAGCCAAACGCGATGTGTCGCGGCCGTATCGGGTGATCGCCGGGCTGGTGCTGAGCTTCAGTCTGGTCACCCTGGTCGGCTCGGCACTGCTGTCGTTGCTGCACCTTCCGCAGGACGTTATCCGCTGGGTGGCGCTGCTCGCCTTGGTGGCCATCGGGCTCGGCCTGATTTTCCCGCGCGTCGAGCAGCTGCTGGAGCGACCCTTTGCCCGCATCCCGCAAAAACAGATCGCCACGCGCGCAAGCGGATTTGGTCTCGGGCTGGCGCTCGGTGTGCTGTACGTGCCTTGCGCGGGCCCGGTGCTTGCCGCGATCGTGGTGGCCGGGGCCACCGCGAATATCGGTCTGCCTGTCGTTATTTTGACTGTGGCCTTCGCCTTGGGCACCGCGGTGCCGCTGTTGTTCTTTGCGCTTGCCGGTCAGCGAGTTTCGCAGCGGGTCAGCGCCTTTCGCCGTCGGCAGCGCCAGATTCGGGTTATAGCCGGGATTGTGACCCTGCTGCTGGCGGTGGCATTGGTGTTCAACCTGCCTGCGGCGTTGCAGCGGGCGATTCCCGACTACACCAGTTCACTGGAGAACAAGTTGGGCGGCGACCAGAAGATCCAAGAGGCACTCAACCTCGGCGGCATCGTCAACGATCAGAACAAAGAGTTGTCGAACTGCCACAACGGATCTGCGCAACTAGAGAATTGCGGTCCAGCGCCCGATCTCAAGGGCATCACCGCCTGGTTGAACACCCCCGGTGACAAACCGATCGATCTGCACGCGCTGCACGGCAAGGTGGTGTTGATCGACTTCTGGGCCTACTCCTGCATCAACTGCCAGCGTGCCATCCCGCATGTCGAAGGCTGGTACAAGGCATACCACGACAGCGGTTTCGAGGTCATCGGCGTGCACACTCCCGAGTACGCATTCGAAAAGGTCACGGAAAACCTGAAAAAGGGCGCCGCCGACCTAGGGATCACCTACCCGGTGGCTCAGGACAACAGTTACTCGACGTGGACGAACTACCGAAACCGTTATTGGCCGGCCGAATATGTGTTAGACGCCAACGGCGTTGTGCGGCACATTAAGTTCGGCGAGGGCGATTACAACGGCACCGAAAACGTGATCCGCGAGCTGCTCACCGCGGCCCGTCCCGGGGTTTCGCTGCCAGCGCCGGTGGATGCTCCCGACACCACCCCGAAGGTGGATCTGACACGCGAGACGTACTTCGGAGTGGGCAAGGTGTCCAACTACGCCGGAGTCGGTAAATACGACGAGGGGAGCGCCACGTTCGCGTACCCGCCGACACTGCCCGCCGATTCCTTTGCGCTACAGGGACCGTGGGCACTGGACTACCAGGGCGCGACGGCCGACAGCGATTCCTCGAGCATCAAGCTGAACTTCCACGCCAAGGACGTCTACATCGTCGTCGGCGGAACCGGCACCCTCACCGTCACCCGCGACGGCAAGACAACAACGGTACCGGTCAGTGGGCCACCGACGTCACACCAGATCGTCGCGGCCGGCGACGTGGCCCGCGGATCCATCGATGTGCGTGCCAGCAAAGGGCTGCAGGTCTTTTCCTTTACCTATGGCTGATTCGCGCCGCAGCCAATCCACGGCGCGTCCGGCTCCGAACAAATTGTGTAGCTATCAACACTGAGGAGCCTGAAAAGTGATCAACAGCCAAACCAAGGCGATCCCGGCAGTGGGCCTCGCGGCAGCCGCCGCGGTGGGCATTGCCCTCGCCACATGCGCACCAGCCATGGCCGCACCGAATCTCGTGGGTTCGGGTTGTGCGGACTATGCATCAATGCACCCGAACGGCCCTGCTTCGGTAGCCGGGATGTCGCAGGACCCGGTCGCCGTCGCGGCCTCGAACAACCCCCAGCTCACGACCCTGACCCAGGCGGTCTCTGGTCAACTCAACCCGCAAGTGAATCTGGTCGACACGCTAAACAGTGGTCAGTACACGGTTTTCGCACCGACCGATGCCGCATTCAGCAAGCTGCCGGCCGCGACCATCAATGAGCTGAAAACCAATTCGGACATGTTGAAGAGCATCCTGACCTATCACGTGGTGCCCGGCCAGCTGAGCCCGGCACAGGTTGACGGCTCACACAACAGCGTTGAGGGTGCGCCGGTGAACGTGACGGGCGGCGGCAACGGCCTCAAGGTCAACAACGCCGGCCTGGTTTGTGGTGGCGTGCCGACCGCGAACGCGACGGTATACATGATCGACACGGTATTGATGCCACCTGGGCAGTGAGTCTTCCCGGCGACACGGGCCTGAGTGCCGCGAAACGTTGGTCCATGCTGGTGATTTCGTTGACAGCGACGTTGTCGGCGAACGTCTTCATCAACGCCATCGCCTTTCTGATTCCGGCGATGAAGGCACAGCGCGGTACGGGTCTCGCGACGGCCGGTTTGCTCGCGTCGATGCCGAATTTCGGCACGATGGTCACCCTCATCGGTTGGGGCTATCTGTTGGATCGCATCGGCGAACGATTTGTTCTCGCAGTCGGTTTGGCTCTGACCGCGGCGGCGGCGCTGGCCGCGGCGTCAGCGCATTCGATGGTGCTGATGGGGATCTTTCTGTTCCTCGGCGGCATGGCCGCCGCCAGCACGATCACCGCCAGCGGCCGCCTTGTGATCGGGTGTTTTCCGCCGCAGCAGCGTGCATTGGCGATGGGGTTCCGGCAGACTGCGCAGCCACTGGGAATAGCGGTGGGTGCGGTAGTGCTTCCCGAGCTTGGCAAGCACAACTTCTCGGTGGCCTTGGTGTTTCCCGCGGTGGGTTGCGCGCTGTCGGCGGTTGCTTGCGTTGTGGGCGTGCAGGATCCGCCGCGCCCACCGCGAGCTGAGGCCGACGAAGGCGAGTTGGAGAATCCGTATCGAAAGACGGCCGCCTTGTGGCGAATTCATCTGGCCTCGGCCTTGCTGATGGTGCCGCAGCCGGTGGTGCTGACGTTCATGCTGGTCTGGGCGACCCGTCAGCACGCCTTCTCGATCGCGTGGGCCGGTGCGCTGATGGGTTTCTCGCAGGTGTTGGGTGCGCTCGCGCGTACGGCAGCTGGTCGTTGGGCCGATCGGGTCGGCTCGCGGATGCGCCCGCTGCGGCATATCGCTGTGGTCACCTCGGTGGTCCTGCTGGTGCTGGCGCTCGCCGATCAGCTGCATTCGGCAATTGCGGTGGTGGCCATGGTCGTTGCCCTGGCGATCGCCGGCGACAACGGCCTGCCGTTCACCAGCGTGCCGGAGATCGCCGGGCGGTACTGGAGTGGGCGCGCCCTGGGCACCCAGAACACCGTCGAGCGGATGACCGTCGCGATCGGGCCCCCGGTATTCGGTGCTCTGATCACCGCGGCCGGCTATCCGCTTGCCTTCGCGGTGTGCGGGCTGTTTCCGTTGGCCGCGCTGCCTTTCTTTCCGTTGGTCGCCCACCGATCCGCGTCGGCGGCCACTCCATCGCCGCTGTGAATTACGGCGTGATGACGTGTGACGGATCGGGCCGCAGCTCCGGCGGTGCCTGGCTGTAGTCGCCGAACGGCCCGTCGCGGCGCTCGACCGCGGTCCGTGCACCCTGGGTTTGTGCGATGCGGATGAAGTCGAGCGCCTCGGGGGTGTTGCGCATCAGGCCGTCAATGATGCCGCCCAGCATCTGGGTGGAGGCCAGGCCCATGTTCTCGTAGGCCTGGTTGACGATCAGCTTCTGCGCCCGCAGCTGCGACAGCGGGATCTGCGCCAGTTCGTCGGCGATCTCGGCGACGCGCGCCTCGAGCCGCTCGAACGGCACCGCCTCGTTGATCAGCTCGATCTCGGCGGCCTGCACGCCGGTCAGCGGCCGACCGGTCAGGGCGTGCCACTTCGCCTTGGCAAGGCTCAGCCGGTACATCCACATTCCGGTTAGGTACGCGCCCCACATTCGGCTGTACGGGGTGCCAATGACGGCGTCGTTGCTCGCGATGACGATGTCGGCGCACAGCGCGTAGTCGCTGCCCCCGCCGACGCACCAACCGTGCAGCTGGGCGATCACCGGTTTGGTGGCCCGCCAGATCGCCATGAACTTCTGATGCGGTCCAACGGGGGCGGTAACCATCGCAAAATCCTTGCCCGGGTCCCACTGGCCGTCGGTGTTCATGTAGTCGTCCCACTGCTGGAAGCCCTTGCCGAAGTCGTAGCCGGCGCAGAACGCCCGGCCGGCGCCGCGCAGCACGATGACCTTGATGTCCGGGTCCAGCTCGGCCCGGCCGACTGCGGCCTCGATTTCGTCGGGCATCGGCGGAACGATGGTGTTGAGCTGGTCCGGGCGGTTCAGCGTGATGGTCGCGACGGGTCCCGCCGTGGTGTACAGAAGTGTCTCGAAATCGGTTGTCGGCATAGCCGAAGCGAAGCCGCTCCGGACTCAGGGGTCAAGAGCCTCGGCGCACCCCGGGGACGACTGACGTCAGTCCTCGGCGTGTCGTTGGGCATCCCACCGTTCGAGGTGCGCCTGCAGCTGGTAAATCCCTACCGCGAATGCCGGGCCGACCACCGACAATGTGCCTATCAACACCGGGTTCATCTCGAACCCTCCCTCGGATTCCCATACTGCCGCGTCTCAGTAAAAATTAAGGTACACCTCAGGCTAATCACACCCAAGGATTATCCGCGGCGTTTCGCCGAATCTTGACGAAAAAGTGAGCAGATGAGTATCGCGCCGTAGTGAACGAGGATGCTGCGCTAGCCGCCGTCGGGCGGCAGCATCTGAAATCCGGTCAGGACGGTGTCGGTGTCGCGGGTGTACACGGGGTTGCCCGGATCGGTGGACTGGACCGTGACGGTCGTGACGTAGGTACTGGTGTCATAGGTAGCTGCGACCATCAGTGTCCTGATCTTGCGCGGCGGAATACGACCCATGCCCGGGGCGTCGTAGTCGACGAGCTCAGCTTTGTCGCCGCAGAGGGTGATCTCCTTCGCATGCATCCCGGTGGCGCCAAGGCGGTCGACCAGTGCAGCCCGTTCCTGGTCGAAAATCGTTTCGTCATTGGTGGCCGCACCGGGCACAGATTCCAGAGTTACCACCGCGGTGGGCATGAAATTGTTGGCCACCAGGTCCTTGTTTCTCATCGTGAAGCGGATGACGTCTGAGTCCAGCATCGACGCGCGCTCCCAGCCCGCCGGCTGCGGAATCCGCAGCCGCGGCTCGCCGTCGGAGTGCGGGTCGATCGGCGTCAAGGGCGCTGAAACTTGCTCGCACGAACTGCCTTTGGCTACCGGATCGTGAGGGCCAGGGACGGCGGTACCGGTAATGACTTTGGAGCAACCCGGCACGGTCAGCAATGCCATGGCGGCGATCGTCCCGCACAGCTTGAACGGCAATCGCATCGCACCACACCACACCCTCGTATCTTGCACTGTCAAGTACCCAGCATCCGCCAGAGAAACGCAAAGGCCAGCGCCGTCTTGAACGCACTCTGCGCATTGTCGGCTGCACCGGCGTGGCCGCCCTCGATGTTCTCGTAGTACCAAACGCGGTGGCCGGTGGCTTCCAGCGCCGCCGTCATCTTTCGGGCATGCCCGGGATGCACGCGGTCGTCGCGGGTGGACGTGGTGATCAGTACCGGCGGGTAGTCGGCGTCGGCCGAGACATTCTGGTAGGGCGAGTATTCGGCAATGAATTCCCAGTCGGCCGGGTCGTCGGGGTTGCCGTACTCGGCGACCCAGGATGCGCCGGCCAGCAGCAGATGGAAGCGGCGCATGTCCAACAGTGGGACTTGGCAGACCAACGCGCCGAACAGTTCTGGGTACTTGGTCAGCATGATGCCTACCAACAGTCCGCCGTTGCTGCCGCCCTGCGCGCCGAGTTGCGGCACCGTGGTGATGCCGCGATCGACCAAATCGGTTGCCACTGCAGCGAAGTCTTCGGCTACCAAGTGGCGGCCCTCGCGCATCGCCTGGGTGTGCCAGCGCGGCCCGTACTCACCGCCGCCGCGGATGTTGGCCAGCGCGTAGGTGCCGCCGCGGGCCAGCCAGAGCCGGCCCATCACCGGGCTGTAGCCGGGGGTATAGGAATTCTCGAATCCGCCGTAGCCGTACAGCAGAGTCGGGCCCGGCCCTTCCGACTCGCCCGGTCGCACGACGAAGTAGGGAATCGCAGTGCCGTCCTTCGACGTCGCGAAATATTGTGCTATAGAGAGGTTTTCGGCGTCGAAGAACCCTGGCGCGGCCTTGACCTGCTCGAGAGCGCCGCTACCGGTACCACGCAGCAGCCGCGACGGACTGTCGAAGCCGCTTGAGTCAAGAAAGAATTCGTCGCTGGTGTCGTCGGCGGCGACGATCACGCTCTCGGTCGCTGCGGGAATTCCTTCCAGCGGTGCGCGCTTCCAGCTACCCGGCGTGACGATCTCCACCCGGCTGGCCACATCCGCCAGCGTGACGAGCAGCAGCTTGTCGCGGGTCCAGGCGTACTGATGTAGGCAGGTGTGCGCATCGGGCTCGAAGATCACCGTCAATTCCCTTGACCCGCTGAGGAATTCGTCGTATTTGGCCGCCAGCAACGAGCCGGCGCAGTAGCTGGTGGTACCGAAGGTCCAGTCGGTGCGCGGTTCGACCAGCAGCCATTCGCGATGAACCGAGATGCTGCTCGCATCGGAGGGAACGTCGAGGTGGATCAGTTCCGAGCCGCGCAGTTCGTAGCGCTCGCTATTCCAGAAGTCGGTGCCCCGGGACACGAAGGTGCGCTCGAAGCCCGGTGTTCGATCGGTCGAGCCGCCGACGCTGACATCGGTGCGGGCGCCCTCGAACAGCAGTTCCGCGTCGTCGAGCGATGTCCCGCGACGCCACCGCTTGACGATGCGCGGGTAGCCCGATTCGGTCAGCGAGTCGGGCCCGAAGTCGGTGCCGACCAGCACGGTGTCCGGATCGTCCCAGCCGATCTGCGTCTTGGCCTCCGGCAGCTCAAACCCGTCGACGACGAATTCGCGTGTGTGCATGTCGAATTCGCGCACGACGACGGCGTCCGCCCCGCCACGCGACAGATTGACCAGGGCGTGGGTGAATTCGGGTTCGATGACGATGGCGCCGGACCAGACCCAGTTCTCGTCGTCGGTGCGGGACAGCTCGTCGACGTCGATCAACACGTCCCACTCGGTGGCGTCGCTGCGGTAGCTGTCCAATGTGGTTCGCCGCCACAGCCCCCGCGGGTTGGCGGCATCGCGCCAGAAGTTGTACAGGTATTCGCCGCGGCGGCGTACGTACGGGATGCGGGCGTCGGTGTCGAGCACCTCGAGCGCTTCGGCGCGCATCCGCTCGAACTCCTCGCCGGCGAACTGGGCCACTGTCGGATCGTTGCGGGCGCGCACCCAGTTCAGCTGCTGCTCACCGAGGACGTCCTCGAGCCACAAGTAGGGGTCGTTCGACTCGTTCGTCATATGCGCGGCCATGGGGCCATTGTTACCGCGACGGTAGTGTGAGCTGTGTAACACCGTCGAACGACGAGGAGTGGCGACAAATGACTGTCTTCGCACGACCGGGTTCCACCGGGGCCCTGATGTCTTTTGAATCGCGGTACGACAACTTCATCGGCGGCGAGTGGGTGGCACCGTCCGCCGGCCGCTACTTCGAGAACCTGACGCCGGTCACCGGTCAGCCGTTCTGCGAGGTGGCGCGTTCGGACGCCGCCGATATCGAGAAGGCGCTCGACGCCGCCCACGGCGCGGCCAAGGCCTGGGGAAAGACCGCCCCCGCCGAGCGGGCCGCGATCTTGAACAAGATCGCCGACCGTATCGAAGCGAACCGGGACGCGCTGGCGCTGGCCGAAGTCTGGGACAACGGCAAACCGATCCGCGAGACGCTGGCCGCCGACATCCCGTTGTCCGTCGACCATTTCCGCTATTTCGCCAGCGCCATCCGGGCCCAGGAAGGCTCGCTGTCGCAGATCGACGACGACACCGTCGCCTACCATTTCCACGAGCCGCTGGGCGTTGTCGGGCAGATCATCCCGTGGAATTTCCCGATCCTGATGGCGACCTGGAAGCTGGCGCCCGCGCTGGCGGCCGGCAATACCGCGGTGCTCAAGCCGGCCGAGCAGACGCCGGCATCGGTGCTCTACCTGCTGTCGCTGATCGGCGATCTGCTGCCGCCCGGGGTGGTCAACGTCGTCAACGGGTTTGGCGCCGAAGCCGGCAAGCCGCTGGCGTCGAGCGATCGGATCGCCAAGGTTTCCTTCACCGGCGAGACCACCACCGGGCGACTGATCATGCAGTACGCCAGCCAGAACCTGATCCCGGTCACCCTCGAACTGGGCGGCAAGAGCCCCAACATCTTCTTCAACGATGTGATGGCCGCCCACGACGACTTCCAGGACAAGGCGCT
>NZ_DATNJW010000305.1:0-2304 GCF_035603715.1 Mycobacterium sp.
GGCTGGGATTCGTTGACCAAGCACCTGCTGCGCAAGGGTTTTGAGTTCAAAGAACTCGAGGCTGCGGGCTTGTCGCGGGAGGGTCGGCGTGGCCCGATGGACCGATTCCACCGTCGGCTGCTGTGGCCGATCCGGTCGTCGGCCGGCGAGGTGATCGGGTTCGGCGCGCGACGGCTGTTCGACGACGATCCGATGGAAGCCAAGTACGTCAACACGCCCGAGACCTTGTTGTACAAGAAGTCGTCGGTGCTGTTCGGCATCGACCTGGCCAAGCGTGAGATCGCCAAGGGGCATCAGGCGGTCGTCGTCGAGGGCTACACCGATGTGATGGCGATGCACCTGGCCGGGGTGAAGACCGCGGTGGCATCCTGCGGCACCGCGTTCGGCGACGAACATCTGGCCATGCTGCGCCGACTCATGATGGACGACAACTTCTTTCGCGGTGAGCTCATCTATGTGTTCGACGGCGACGAGGCGGGCAAGGCAGCGGCGCTCAAGGCGTTCTCCGGTGAGCAGCAACTGGCCGGCCAGTCCTTCGTCGCGGTCGCGGCCGACGGCATGGACCCGTGCGATCTGAGGTTGGCGTCCGGTGACGGCGCGCTGCGCGATCTGGTGGCGCGACGAACTCCGTTGTTCGAGTTCGCCATTCGCACGACGCTCAACGACATCGATTTGGACAGCGCGGAGGGCCGGGTGTCCGCGCTGCAGCGATGTGTGCCGATCGTCGCCCAGATCAAGGACCCGACCCTGCGTGACGAGTACGCGCGGCAACTCGCGGGCTGGGTCGGCTGGGCCGACGTCGCACAGGTCATCGGCCGAGCCCGCGAACAGGCGAAAAACCCAACCGCGCAAGGCCGCGCTTCCGGCAGGCTCCGTGGGGGCGGGCAGCTTTCGTCGAACCCGCCGCCCGTTCCGGCCGTGCCCCGTCCCGATCCCAAAGACCCGACGCTGTGGCCGCAGCGTGAGGCGCTCAAGTCGGCGCTGCAGTACGCGGCGCTGGCCGGGCCGGTGTTCGATGCACTCACCATCGAAAGCTTCACCCACCCCGGCTATGCCGCGGTATGGACAGCCATCGAAGCGGCCGGTGGCACCACGGCCGGGATCAGCGGGGCGGAATGGCTTGAGGCGGTGCGGCAGAAGGCGCCATCGCCCGCGGCCGCCGGACTTATCAGCGAGCTGAGTGTCGAGGCGATCCGGGTCGACGATGACGAGAAACTGCCGCGCTACATCGCCGGCGTGCTGGCCCGTCTACAAGAGGTGTGGGTCGGCAGGCAGATCGCGGACGTCAAGTCCAAGTTGCAGCGGATGTCGCCGGTGGAGCAGGGCGACGAGTATCACGCGCTGTTCGGCGATCTGGTCGCGATGGAGGCCTACCGCCGCAGTCTGCTGGAGCAGGCCAGCGGCGACGATCTCACGGCCTAACGATTGGGCGCCTCGCGCTCGACCACGATGGTCGCATCGTCGATCTCGGTCAGCGTCACCATCCGCGCGTCCGGCGACACACGATTGGCGACCTTGCGCCGTCCCGCTTCGATCACCGACTTGGCGGCGGGACTGCTGGTCAGGGCGCGGTAGGTGCCGACGATCTGGTCGTAACGGCGCCGACCGGCCTTTGTGCCCAACACGTAGCCCAGTCCCAGCACGACGACGTAACGGATCAAAACGGTCCCTTCCGAGGTTTGCGTTTCTACGTCCATCCTGCCCCATGGCAACGGTTCGGTGCCTCTCGGCGGGCGATCGGTCAGGTTGGGCGCGCGCAAGCCAGTACGCTAGAGTCTCCAGCGATCCGCGCCGATGCGCCGCGGACACCAGGTAGTCCCCTGTAGCTCAATTGGCAGAGCATTCGGCTGTTAACCGAAGGGTTGGTGGTTCGAGTCCACCCGGGGGAGCCACGCTGGTTGTGAGCACGAAGCTCACTGGCCGCCCAGCATCCCCTTGAAGCCTGGGTAGGGCGAGTTGTTCTGGGTGCTTGATCTGTTCAGGAAGTCCGGGCAGTAGGCGCTCGACGCCAGCGCCGCGAATTTCATCGCGCCGGCGGAGTTCAATCCCGGGTTAAGCATGCTCAACTTCTGCACGACATCAGTCTCAGCCGCCCCGTTGTTCATCATGTCGCAGGCGTATCTACCGGCCGCGATTGCGCTGGAGCCGTTGCTGTACTTCATGCCCGCTTTGTTGAGTGAGTCGAGGAAGTGCGAGTCGGCCGCCGGGTCGGGAGGCGTCGGGTCGGGTGGCGGATCGGCCAGCGCCGGAACGGCCACGCCGATGGCGATCGCGCCGGCGGCAAGTGTCACAAGCAATCGCATC
>NZ_DATNJW010000306.1:0-8661 GCF_035603715.1 Mycobacterium sp.
GGTGGCCGTCGCCGCCGTCGACGGGGCGTTGGCCAGGGCGTTGTCGCTGCGCGCCGACGGCGACGAGGACACCGCGCGCGAGGTGTTGCAGGACCTGTATGCCGCCAACCCGGAAAACGCTCAAGTCGAAGAGGCGCTCACGGATTCCAGCTTCGGGATCGTGCCTACCACCGCCGACCGCATCGCCGCGCGCATCGACCCGTGGGACCCGGCCACCGAACCCAAGCCTGGCGATTTCGTCGACCCGGGAGCGCAAGAGCGCAAGGCGGTGTTGTTGTCCGAGGCCGAGCGTGAGCTCGATGAGTTCATCGGCCTGGAGAAGGTCAAAGATCAGGTCGCACGGCTCAAGAGCGCAGTGGCAATGGAGCTGGTGCGCAAGGATCGTGGGCTGGAAGTGGCCCAGCGCACCCATCATCTGGTGTTCACCGGGCCTCCCGGAACCGGCAAGACCACGATCGCGCGTGTCGTCGCGAAAATCTATTGCGGCCTTGGCCTTTTGAAGAAAGAAAACATCAAGGAGGTCCACCGCGCCGACTTGATCGGGCAGCACATCGGTGAGACCGAGGCCAAGACCAACGCGATCATCGATAGCGCGCTGGACGGTGTGCTGTTCCTCGACGAGGCGTACGCCTTGGTTGCCACCGGCGCCAAGAACGACTTCGGCCTGGTGGCCATCGACACCTTGTTGGCCCGGATGGAAAACGACCGTGACCGGTTGGTGGTCATCATCGCCGGTTACCGCGCCGACCTGGATCGGTTCCTGGACACCAACCAGGGTCTGCGATCACGGTTCACCCGCACCATCGACTTCCCGTCCTACCAGCCGGCGGAACTGATCGAGATCGCCAACTTCATGGCCACTCGACGCGACAGCGCGTTCGAACAGCCGGCGCTCAACGATCTGGAAGCGCTCTTCGCCCACCTGGCCAGCACGACAAAGGCCGATTCGGCCGGCGTCGAACGCCGCGGCCTCGACATCGCGGGTAACGGTCGATTCGTCCGTAACGTCGTCGAAAAGTCGGAGGAGGAACGCGAATTCCGGTTGGACCACTCCGAACACGCCAAAACCGGTGAATTCACCGACGAGGAGCTCATGACGATCACCGCCGCCGATCTTGCCAACACCGTGCCGCCGCTGCTGGAAGGCCTGCGGCTGGAGATGCCGGCATGACCAACCCCGAGTCACCCGACGACCGGCGCTCCTTCGCCTCGCGCACACCGGTCAACGACAACCCTGAGAAGGTCGTCTACCGGCGCGGCTTCGTCACCCGCCATCAGGTGACCGGCTGGCGATTTGTCATGCGCCGCATCGCTTCTGGTGTTGCCCTGCATGACACGCGGATGCTCGTCGACCCGCTGCGCAGCCAGACCCGCGCGGTACTGATGGGCGTCGTCGTGCTGATCACCGCGCTGGTGGGATGCTTTGTCTTCTCGCTGATTCGGCCGAACGGGTCGGCGGCCAACAACCCGATTCTGGCCGACCGGTCCACCGCCGCGCTGTACGTGCGGGTGGGCGACCAACTGCATCCGGTGCTGAACCTGGCATCGGCCCGGCTGATCGCGGGCAAGTCGGCAAACCCCACCATGGTGAAAAGCACTGAGCTGGACAAGTTTCCCCTTGGCAACCTGATCGGTATCCCCGGCGCGCCCGAGCGGATGGTGCAGAACACCCGCAAGGACGCCGACTGGACGGTGTGCGATTCCGCCGCCGGGACTGCCGCTGGTGTCACGGTGATAGCCGGAACTCCCGACAGCGCCGGTGCCCGGGCGGCGGCAGTACCAGCCGGCAAGGCGGTGCTGGTCAGCAACCCCACCAGTGCCTGGCTGCTGTGGGACGGCCGGCGCAGCCGGATCGACCTCGCCGACCACGCCGTGACCAGCGCACTGGGCCTGGGCACCGACATCCCGACGCCGCGGCCTATCGCCGGCGGGTTGTTCAATGCGATCCCCGAGTCTCCGCCGCTGGCCGCCCCCGTTATCCCCGACGCCGGCAGTCCCGCCAGGTTTCCGGTGCCCGCGCCAGTCGGTGCGGTCGTCGAGTCCCATGGCCTGGAGAGCAATTCGGTCAACGGGCTGATCTATTACGCGGTGCTGCCCGACGGCCTGCAGCAGATCTCCCCGGTGTTGGCCGCCGTCTTGCGCAACGCCAACTCCTACGGCCTCGACCAGCCGCCACGGCTGGGTGCCGACAAGATCGCCAAGCTCCCGGTGTCGCGGCAGCTGGATACCGGCCGCTACCCGGAGCAGCGGATCAGTCTGCTCGACGCGACGCACGATCCGATCACCTGTGCGCACTGGAGTAAGTCGGCCGGTGCAAGCACGAATACGCTGACGTTGCTGGCCGGTTCGGTGCTGCCGATTCCGGACGTGGTGCACACCGAGGACCTGGTTGGTGCTGGTGCCGGCGGCACGGCGCGGCGGGTCGCGATGGCACCGGGCACCGGCTATTTCGCCCAGACCGTCGGACAGAATTCGGCGTCACCAGCTGCCGGGTCGCTGTTCTGGATCTCCGACACCGGCGTCCGTTATGGCATCGACAATGAAGCCGCCCAGGGTGGCGTCACGGGAAACGCGAAAACCGCTGAGGCTCTTGGGCTGAGTCAGCCGGCGACTCCGATTCCGTGGTCGATCCTGTCGTTGTACGCACCTGGACCAACACTGTCGCGAGCTGACGCGCTGCTCGCCCACGATGGTCTAGCCCCCGACTCGCGACCCGGTCGCGCTGAAGCCGAAGGGCAAAACCGATGAGCCGCTTAATTTTCGAGGCACGGCGCCGGCTACCGTCACCGGTGACCCGTAAGGGCAGTATCAATATCGAGGCGCCACCGGAACTGCCGCGGGTGATTCCGCCGTCGTTGCTGCGCCGGGCGCTGCCGGTCGTGATCGTGCTGTTGATCGTCGGGATGATCGTCGCGATGGTCGCCACCGGGATGCGGCTCATCTCGCCGCAAACGCTGTTCTTCCCCTTTGTGCTGCTGCTGGCTGCCACCGCGTTTTTCCGTGGCGGCGATAACAAGTCGCGCACCGAGGAGGTCGACGCTGAGCGTGCCGACTACCTGCGCTACCTGTCGGTGGTTCGGGACAACATCCGGGGCCAGGCCGCCGCGCAGCGCGCCGCCGCCGAATGGTCGCATCCGGAACCCGCGGATCTGGCCGCAATACCCGGGTCGCGACGGCAATGGGAACGCGATCCTCAGGACGGCGACTTCCTGGTTGTGCGTGCCGGTGTGCACTCGGCGACATTGGACACCGCGCTGCGGGTCAACGACACAGCCGATGAGGTCGACCTCGAACCGGTGTCGCACAGCGCATTACGGAGTCTGCTGGACACTCAGCGCACAGTTCGCGACGTGCCGACCGGACTCGATCTGACCAAGCTTTCGCGCGTCACCGTGCTCGGCGACCCCGACGAGGTGCGTGCGGCGGTGCGGTCCTGGGTGGCTCAGGCGGTGACGTGGCACGACCCGACGGTTCTCGGCGTCGCGGTCGCTACGTCGGATCTCGAGTCGCCGGAGTGGTCATGGCTGAAGTGGTTGCCGCACGTGGACATCCCGGCCGAAGTCGACGGCGTCGGCCCGGCCCGCTACCTGTCCACCAAGCCCGATGAGCTGATCGCACTGCTTGGACCCGCGTTCTCCGACCGCCCCGCGTTCACCGGCGGACCGGCAGATGCGTTGCGGCACTTGCTGATCATCGTCGACGACCCGGACTTCGATCTCAAGGCTTCGCCGCTGGCCCTCGGCCGGGCCGGAGTGACCGTCATCCACCGTTCGACCACCACACCGCATCGGGAACAGTATTCCGATCCCGAGCGCCCGATCCTGCGAATCGCCGATGGCGCGATCGACCGCTGGCAGACCGGCGGATGGCAGCGCTACATCGACACCGCCGACCAACTCGGCGTCGACGACACCATTCACCTCGCGCGCCGACTGTCCCGGTGGGACTCCAACCCGACACACAGTGGCCTGCAGTCGACAGCCACCCGGGGCGCCACGTTCACGACGCTGCTGGGGATTCCGGACGCGTCGCGGCTTGACGTCCCGACGATGTGGGCACGGCGGCACCGCGACGATGAGTTGCGGGTTCCGATCGGTGTCACTGCCACGGGTGAGCCGCTGATGTTCGACCTCAAAGACGAAGCCGAAGGCGGCATGGGCCCGCACGGCTTGATGATCGGTATGACCGGTTCCGGCAAGTCCCAGACGCTGATGTCGATTCTGTTGTCGCTGTTGACGACTCACTCTGCCGATCGGCTGATCGTCATCTATGCGGACTTCAAGGGTGAGGCCGGCGCCGACATCTTCCGCAACTTCCCTCAGGTCGTCGCGGTGATCTCGAACATGGCCGAGAAGAAGTCGCTGGCCGACCGGTTCGCCGACACGCTGCGCGGCGAGGTCGCACGCCGGGAGATGATGCTGCGCGAGGCCGGCCGCAAGGTGCAGGGCAGCGCGTTCAACTCGGTGACCGAATACGAGAACGCGATCGCCGCCGGGCATGATCTGCCGTCGATCCCGACGCTGTTCGTCGTCGCTGACGAATTCACGCTGATGCTGGCCGACCACCCCGAGTACGCGGAGCTGTTCGACTACGTCGCCCGCAAGGGCCGGTCATTCCGGATCCACATCCTTTTCGCTTCACAGACATTGGATGTGGGCAAGATCAAGGACATCGACAAGAACACCTCGTACCGGATCGGTCTGAAGGTGGCCAGCCCCTCGGTCTCGCGGTCGATCATCGGTGTCGAGGACGCGTACCACATCGAGTCGGGCAAGGAGTACAAAGGCGTTGGGTTCCTGGTGCCCGCGCCCGGCGCCGCTCCGATCCGATTCCGCAGCACCTACGTCGACGGCATCTACGATCCGCCTCAGGCGCCGAAAATGCTTGTGGTGCATTCAGTTCCCGAACCCAAGCTGTTCACCGCCGGGCGGGTCGAACCGGACCAGACCACGGTGATCGCCAAGAACGGGCACGACGAGCCGGTCGCGCCGTCACGCAAGTTGATCTCCACCATTGGCGATCAACTCGCGCGCTTCGGCCCCCGCGCCCCCGAGCTGTGGCTGCCGCCGCTCGACGAGGTGATCCCGCTGAGCGCAGCGCTCGCCCGTGCGGCGGTGCCACGCGGTGAGTGGCGTTGGCCGCTGGGAGAGATCGACAGGCCGTTCCAGATGCGCCGCGACCCGTTGATCTTCGACGCGCGGTCTTCGGCCGGCAACCTGTTGATTCACGGTGGCGCGAAGTCCGGGAAATCGACTGCCCTGCAGACGTTCATCTTGTCCGCAGCGAGCCTGCACTCGCCGCGCGAGGTGAGCTTCTACTGCCTGGACTACGGCGGTGGGCAGCTGCGGGCGCTGGAGGACCTGGCGCATGTCGGCAGCGTCGCGTCGTCGCTGGAGCCCGAGCGCATCCGTCGCACCTTCGGCGAGCTCGAGCAACTGCTGCGGTCACGGCAGGAGCGAGAAGTGTTCCGGGACAAGCAAGGCCCGGACGACGGCCTGGGCCAGGTCTTCTTGGTGATAGACAATCTGTACGCCTTCAGCCGCGACAACACCGACCAGTTCAACACCCGGAACCCGTTGCTGAGCAAGGTGACCGAGCTGGTGAACGTCGGATTGGCCTACGGCATTCACGTCGTCGCCACCACCCCCAGCTGGCTCGAGGTGCCGCTGGCGATGCGGGACGGGCTTGGGATGCGCCTGGAGCTCAAGTTGCACGACGCGCGCGACAGCAATGTCCGGATGGTCGGCGCACTGCATCGTCCGGCCGAGAGTGTGCCCGCCGACCAACCGGGGCGTGGTCTGACCATGGCCGCCGAGCATTTCTTGTTCGCGGCGCCGCAGTCGGATCAGATTGCCGTCATCAACGACCGTCACGCCGGAATCACCGCCCCGCCGGTGCGCCTGCTGCCGACGAACCTGGAGCCGGCCGCGCTCGAACCGGTGTACGGCGGTAACGACCGGATCGTGATCGGCCAGCGCGAAGAAGACTTGGCCGCAGTCCAACTCGACTTCGCCCAGAACCCACTGCTGCTGGTGCTGGGTGACACCAGGACCGGTAAGACCACGCTGTTGCGGCACATCATTCGCACCATCCGGGATAACTCGACGCCGGATCGTGTGGCGTTCACCGTGCTGGATCGGCGGCTGCATCTGGTCGACGAGCCGCTGTTCCCCGACAACGAGTACACCGCAAACATCGACCGGGTGACCCCGGCGATGCTCGGGCTGTCGGCGCTCATCGAAAAGCGCAGGCCGCCGGCCGGTCTCACCGCCGCGCAGCTGACCGGCTGGTCATACGAGGGCCACACCCACTACCTGATCATCGACGACGTCGATCAGATACCGGACACGCCGGCAATGACGGGACCCTATGTGGGACAGCGGCCTTGGACTCCGCTGATCGGATTACTATCGCAGGCCGGCGATCTGGGCCTGCGGGTCATCGTCACAGCGCGCGCAACCGGCGCCGCGCACGCCCTGATGACCAGCCCTCTCCTGCGGCGGTTCAACGACCTGCAAGCGACCACGCTGATGCTGTCAGGTAATCCGACCGACGGCGGCAAGATTCGCGGTCAGCGATTCGACCGGCTGCCACCGGGTCGCGCAATTCTGCTGACCGACAGCGATATCCCGACGTATGTGCAGTTGGTCAATCCACTTGTCGAGGAGAGTGTGGCCGCTGATGGCCGGTGATTTTCATCGAAAGGAGTATGTGTCATGACACTGCGAGTTGTTCCGGAAGGTCTCGCCGCAGCCAGCGCCGCGGTTGAATCGATCACCGCCCGGTTGGCTGCCGCGCATGCGGGTGCGGCACCGGCGATCACTGCCGTGGTTCCGTCTGCGGCCGACCCGGTCTCGCTGCAGACGGCGGCCGGCTTCAGCGCACAGGGCAGCGAGCACGCCGCGGTGGCCGCCGAAGGTGTGGAAGAACTGGGCCGCGCCGGAGTCGGTGTCGGTGAGTCTGGCGTGAGTTACGCAGCCGGTGACGCGGCTGCCGCGGCGACATACTTGGCCGGCCACTGACGATGACCGCGCCGGTGTGGATGGCTTCGCCGCCGGAGGTGCATTCAGTGCTCCTCAGCAGCGGTCCTGGACCCGGGTCGCTTTTGGCGGCCGCTGGGGCTTGGACCTCGCTGAGCACTGAATATGCCTCGGCAGCAAGCGAACTCACCTCACTACTGGGCGCGGTACAGGCAGGCGCATGGGAAGGTCCGAGCGCCGAGGAATACGTGAGCGCACACGTGCCCTACCTGGCATGGCTGACAGAGGCCAGCGCGAACAGCGCCGGCGCGGCGGCTCAGCACGAGGTCGCCGCTGCTGCCTACACCGCTGCGCTGGCCGCGATGCCGACCATTCCCGAGCTGGCCACCAACCACGTCATCCACGGCGTGCTGATCGCGACGAACTTCTTCGGTATCAATACGATTCCGATCGCGCTCAACGAGGCTGACTATGCCCGGATGTGGATCCAGGCGGCCACCACAATGGCCACCTACCAAGGGGTGTCCGGGTCGGCGTTGGCGTCGTCGCCGCGCACCGCGGCCGCGCCGCCGGTTCTCAAGACCAACAACGCGGCGGCCGCCGCCATCAACCCGCCGTCGTCGGGAAACTTCCTGACCGATATTTTCAATCAGCTAGTACAGCTCTTTCAGGACCCGTCCGGGACGCTCAGCTCGATCCTCGCCAACCCCAGCCAGTGGTTCCCACTGTTGTTCTTCATCGCGTACGAGGCATTCTTCATCCCATTCGGAACGACCTTCTGGTCGGTGCTGCTCAGTTCCCCGGCCTTTCTCCCGCTCATCATCGGACTCGCTCTTTACGCCGCGTCGACGCTGGCCGCCCCTGCCGACCTACCCGCAGTGGTCGGGGCTGCCGGCATCTCGCCCGGACAGAATTCGCCGATGCCCGCGGCCGGCGTGGCTTCGCCCGGTGCCACCGCGGCAACGGCCACCGGGTCGACGCCCACGGCCGGGGCCGCTGCCGGTGCCTCAGCGGCTGCGCCCGCCACCGCCGGGTTCGGGTACATGGTGGGTGGCATCGATCCCGATGACGGTCCCGGGCCGACGTTGATCGACCACGATGAGACCAAGGCACCGGCGAGTTCGATTCCGGCGGCGGCCGCGGTCGCTGCCGGAACACGCGGCAAGACGCGAGTGCGGCGGCGGCGACGGTCTGAAATGCACGACCATGCCGATGAATTCGCGGATATGAACGTCGAGGTCGACCCGGACTGGAGCACGCAGGCCGATCGGGAATTAGTCGCGTCGGCGGTCGGATCGGATCGTGGTGCCGGGCCGCTTGGATTCACCGGCACCGTGGACAAGGACACCATCGCCACGGCGGCTGGGTTAGCCACGTTGAGCAGTAACGGATTTGGCAACGGACCAACCATGCCGATGGTGCCGGGCACGTGGGGTCCCGAGCCGACGAAGGGGAAGGGGGACCACAACTGAATGTGTAGGTGTGGCAACGGTAATCAATGGATGAAAGGATTTCTGGGATGAGTATGTTGGATGCTCATATTCCGCAGTTGGTGGCGTCGCAGTCGGCGTTTGGGGCCAAGGCGGGGTTGATGCGCTCGACGATTGGTCAGGCCGAGCAGGAGGCGATGTCGTCGCAGGCGTTTTTCGCCGGTGATGGTGCGGCGGCGTTTCAGGCTGCC
>NZ_DATNJW010000307.1:0-8525 GCF_035603715.1 Mycobacterium sp.
GGGAAGTGCCGGTTGAGCTTGGACGTCGCCGCGCCCAGCCAGATGACCATGAAGACCACCTTGGCCCCGACGACGATGTCCGCCCCCGGGAACAGGAACACGAGCGCCAGCGGCGCGTAGACCTCGCCGCGGGCGGCCAGGAAGATGACCTTGTCTCGCAGGCCGATCACGGCCAGGACTGTCAGAATCGCGACGGTCTGCCAACGCGGCACGATGCCGATCGCCGTGCCCAGCGCGGGAATTGGGCCTGACCCGTCCGACACCAACCCGAGGACCAGCAACCCCAGCAGGATGCCGTAGAGCAGGGCGTCGAACGGCGTTCTGTCGTTTCCCTTGGTCAGCGGAACCCGCTCGGGCCAAGGGGGAAGCCGGATGGTGCCGGGACGTAGCCAGTACAGGATCGAGCCCATCGGCGGGAAGTAGCGACCGGCCAGCGGCCCGAAGCAGCAACCGAGGCCTACGACCTCGAACAGCATCGTGTAGAGCACAGCCTTTTCGAACACGATCGGCTCGGTCCACCACGCCGCGACATCGGTGAACCCGTCGATGCCGTTGGTCGACCACGCGAACAGCCACGCACCGAGAATGTAGAGGGCAATCTTGATGCCGTACATAACGTGCATGATCAGTGGGGTGCCGAAGCCGTTCTCAGCGATGTGGCGCACCATCGGCACCACACGTTCGGCACGCGGCTTCTTGCTCCACTCGGCCATGTCGACGACGGGCAGGTTGGGCTGGACGAATCCCATTGCGGCTCCTTCGGCGCAGCTCTCCGCGAGGTGCCAATCAGCAGCCTGGCATCAGAAAAACTACGCCCAGCAACCACTGGTGGGGCAGGATCTGCGAGGTCGACAAGAACCACAAACATCGTCGAGGTTTTAGTGGTGCGCCGTCAGGGTTTCGAACCCCGGACCCGCTGATTAAGAGTCAGCTGCTCTACCAACTGAGCTAACGGCGCGTGCATCCTGCTGGACTGCGTTTGCGACAATAACAGTCATTCCGTCGGGGGACGAAATCGTCGAGGCTGTGATCGGTCGCTGATGACTGTTAACAGTCGTCCACCGCTTAGAATACTCCGCAGTAACAAACCATTACACGTCGCGAAAGGTAACAACGCAGGTGGGGGATCGCTTCATCAGGTCTCGGCAGCGAGGCCGGCTGTTGCTGGCCGTGCTGATGGTGCCGCTTGCCGTCTTTGGCGCGGCGGCCTGCGGTGGCAGCGGCGGCGCTCCGGCGCCGAAGGCCATCATGGACAAGGCCACACCGTTCGGTGACCTGCTCGTCCCCAAACTCAGCGCCTCGGTGACCGACGGCGCTGTCGGCGTTGCGGTGGACAGCCCGGTGACGGTCAACGCCGACGACGGTGTGCTGGCCTCCGTCGAGATGGTCAACGAAAACGGCGGGACCGTTGACGGCCAACTCAGCCCCGACGGCGTGCACTGGGCTACTACGGAGCGGTTGGGCTATAACAGGATGTACACGCTGACCGCCAAAGCCCGCGGGCTCGGCGGCATGGCCACCAGGCAGCTTTCGTTCCAGACTCACTCGCCGCACAACCTGACCATGCCGTACGCCATGCCGCACGACGGCGAGGTGGTGGGTGTCGGCGAGCCGGTGGCGATCCAGTTCGACGAGGCCATCGCGAACCGTGAGGCCGCCGAGAAGGCGATCGTGGTGACGACCGATCCGCCCGTCGAGGGCGCTTTCTATTGGCTGAACAAGCGCGAAGTTCGTTGGCGCCCTGAGCATTTCTGGAAGCCTGGGACGAACGTGAACATCGCGGTCAACACCTACGGTGTCGACCTGGGTGACGGGGTGTTCGGCGAGGACAACGTGCACTCACACTTCACCGTCGGCGACGAAGTCATCGCGACCGCGGACGACAACACGAAGATGGTGACGGTGCGCGTCAACGGTGATGTGGTCAAGACCATGCCGACGTCGATGGGCAAGGACAGCACTCCCACCGCTAGCGGTACCTACATTCTCGGTGTTCGATTCGCGCACATGATCATGGATTCGTCCACCTATGGCGTTCCGGTCAACTCGCCCAACGGATATCGCACCGAGGTGGATTTCGCCACCCAGATGTCCTACAGCGGAGTATTCGTGCATTCGGCGCCGTGGTCGGTGGGCGCCCAAGGCCACACCAACACCAGCCACGGCTGCCTCAACGTGAGCCCGAGCAATGCCCAATGGTTCTTCGAGCACACCAAGCGCGGCGACATCGTGCAGGTGCTCAACACGCTCGGCCCGCCGCTGTCGGGTACTGAAGGGCTCGGCGACTGGAACATCCCGTGGGATCAGTGGCACGCCGGCAATGCCAAGGCGTGACACCGATTGGTTACGCCGCATTTGTTATCTAGCAACCTGATTCGCGCTCGACACGCCGACTGAGCGCCCCTCCGTTCCAGCGGCCGGTGACGCTTTTAGCCTTATAGGCGTGAATGAAGCTCTCGGTCGTCCAACCGAGGTGGGCGGCAGTCGCAATGTCCGCGGTCAACTTGCTCTGTTAAGCGGCCACGTCCTGTGGCAAGTGGTCGGTGTCGCCGTCGGCGCAATCGGCTACGCGGCGGAGGCGGGCGGGTTCGAGCTCGAGATGCGCAGAGCCGCCGCGCGCAGTCAACGCTAAGCCGGCAACGTCAAGCCTCATCAACCCGCGCGGGTCTCGAACAGTGCCGGGTCGGCCACGATGACGCTCGGCGCGACATCTCCGGTGCGTGTCGCGACAAACGGAGTCCGGTACACCGTTCCTTGCTTGCCGCATTCATTGCTGAGAATGGTGCCGATCTCAATGCCTCGAAATGTTCCGCCGGGCTGTGGCTCCCAGGTCCAGAGCCGCGTCTCGTCGTCGGTGAGCGGCTGTTGTGTGCCGTCGCACTGTGAGGGTGCCTGAAGGATGGGCGTGCTCTGCCAATGTCCGTCGCTAAAACGGAGAACAGCTGTCGTTCCGTTGCCCTCTTGTTGGTTGGATTCGTCCAATTCAGACCCGGCGGCCACGCATCCGGCCGACGTACATACGGAACGGAAGGCCCACCACTGCTGGACGGCGGTGGGGAGGCCCGTCACCGCGCCGTTGATCGTCTGATTCTGCAAATCGAAATCCACCCGGTAGGTGCCGTCCAGGACCGGGCCCGCGACGGGTGGTGGAGCGGTGCTGGGCGACGGGGAGATGCTGACTGTCGCCGGATCGGCCACCGGGACGCCGGTCGGCACGTCGCCGACCCGAGACGCCACGACCGGGGCCACGGCGACCTGTCCTTGTAGGCCGCATTCGTTGGTGAGCGCGGTGCCCGTCTTCGCGCCGGTGAGTGTGCCGTTCGGCTGGGGCGCCAATGACCAGGTCAGCATGACGGTATTTGCGCCCGCGACCACTTGACCGTCTGCGCCGAGGCAGCGCGGCTGGCCGAGTTGGCGCTGCACTGGCGCGGATTGCCAGTGGCCGTCAACGAAACGGTATTCGGCGGACGTGGCCGGCGTATGCGCCAGCTGGTGGTCCTTCGGATCCAGCTCCGTCGCTGTGGCGACGCATCCGGTGGATCTACACGACGAGTGCAGAGCCCACCATGACGTCGTGTCGGTGGTGTGCACCGCGTATGGGGCGCCGTTGATAGTTTGCTTGTTGTAGTCGTAGTCGAAGCTGTACATGCCGTCGAATGCTGCGACCGGAGGTACCGGGGTGCTGGCTGGAGAGCTTGACGGCGAGGTCGAAACGGTGCTCGTCGCCGGCCGCATCACGAAGCCGACAACGCCGATGACAGTGAGCAACACTGCGGCTATCGCCGCAGCGAGGAGAATCCGGGACCGGCTGCGCCGCTTGGGCTTTGTCGCGTCCGGTGGCGTCTCACGCGCCGCGGTGCCCAACAATGACGAGGCCGATGCCACGCGGAAAGAGGGTTGCGTCTCGCGCTCCGCGATCGGCGCGGCGACCATGACATCGCCCTCGACGCGGCCGGCGTCCACACCGGCCTGCTCGACGAGGGCTGCGGCGAAGTCGCCACATCGTTCGAAGCGGTCGGCGGGGTCCTTGGCCAACCCCTTCGACAGCACCTCGTCGAGGTTCGTCAATTCCGGACGCCGGTCGCTCAGTTTGGGCAGTGGTGCGGTGAGATGTCGGCTGATGACCGCCACCGGATTGGAATGCTCATACGGCGGCACACCAGTGAGAAGGTGAAACGTGGTGGCCGCCAACGCGTATTGATCGGCGCGCCCATCGATGTCTCCGCCCATCAACTGCTCAGGCGCCGCGTAGGTGACGGTGCCCATGATGAAGTTGGTCGCGGTAAGTCCGCTGATGTCACCAAGTGGTCGCGCAATCCCGAAGTCGGCTAACAGGATTCGCCGTTTGCCGTCCCGAGGATCGGCGACCAAGATGTTGGCGGGTTTGACGTCGCGGTGCAGGAGCCCTTGGCCGTGCGCGTAATCGAGTGCGGCGGCCACGGCACTGACGACGGCGCACACGTCCTGTATCGGCATCCCCGCCGGGTAGCGGTCTTTGACCAATCGTGCGGCGTCGGTGCCGTCGACGTAGTCCATGGCGATCCAGAGCTGACCATCGAACTCACCGCGATCATGCACCGCGACGATGTTCGGGTGCCACAACGCGGCGGCCAGATCGGCTTCGCGCTGAAACCTCTCACGGAAGTCGCCGTCCGCCGTTATCGCTTCGGAGAGGATTTTCAGAGCATCGTGGCGCGGCAGCCTGGGATGCTGCGCGAGATAGACCTCGGCCATCCCGCCAGACCCCAGCGGCCGCAGAACGATGTACCCGCCGAAAGTCATCCCGACCTCTAATGACATGCGCGGATGGTAACGCCGCTGCCCTATATGGGTTCTTAATGGAGCGCGTGGATGCGCAAACCCGGCTAGCGTAAAGGACCTGATCGCGCGCCCGGGTGACGCAGCATTGGCCGGTAGTTCTTATCAGGTGTGGGAGCTGAAATGTTGTCCAATGTCGGCGGTCCGCGCAGCGAGAGGGGATGGAAGTGCTGACCTCCTCGCTGCTGGCGACTGTTGTTGCGCTGTTACCTGCACGGCGACGACATGGGCATCTCGGCGGAGGAGGCGGGACGGCCCTCGGAGCCGGTGACTTCCTGTGGCTCGGCCTCGGGGTGGTCGTCTTGGTGGCAGCCGTCGTGTTAGCGGTGTGGCTACACCGTCGTTACAAGCGCCGGTGACGCCAAGGCGTGACCGGCTAGCGTGATCTTTGGGGTGAGTGACGGGACTCGAACCCGCGACATTCAGGATCACAACCTGACGCTCTACCAACTGAACTACACCCACCATTGCTGCCGGCCGCCGAGGCGACCTACAGCGTCGTCGATACTAACTGCTTGGGTCCTCCGCGGGCGAATCCATTTCCTCCGGCGCGGCCAGTTCGACCCCGAGCTCGTCGGCCACGGCAGCGATCTCGCTGGTCGCGGGGCCCGGGGGTGTTACGAAGGCCGTGCGCCGGTAGTACTGCAGCTCACGGATGGATTCGTGGATGTCGGCCAGCGCGCGGTGGGCCAGACCCTTGGCCGGCTGGCCGTAGTAGATCCGCGGATACCAACGGCGGCACAGCTCCTTGATCGAGCTCACATCGATCATCCGGTAGTGCAGAAACGAATCGAGCGTAGGCATGTCGCGGGCGATGAAGCCCCGATCGGTGGCGATCGAGTTGCCCGCCAGCGGCGCCGTTTTGCCTTGCTTGACGTGTTGCCGGATGTAGTCGAGCACCAACTTCTCGGCTGTCGCCAGGTCCACGGTGGATGTCCGCACCTCTTCGATAAGCCCCGAGCGGGTGTGCATCTGGGTCACCACGTCGACCATCGACGACAGCGCCGCATCGTCGGCGTGGATCACTACGTCGACCCCATCGCCAAGGATGTTCAGGTCAGCGTCGGTGACCAGGACGGCGATCTCGATCAACTTGTCCGAGCCCAGGTCCAACCCGGTCATTTCGCAGTCGATCCACACCAGTTCGTCCCGCACAGCATTCACAGTAGGCAAAGTTAGCTGGACGCCCTGCAGCCACCCCGCCTGAGCGCGACAGCCAGTAAGGTCGTGCGTGATCGAGACCACAGCAAGTAGCGGAGAGACAAGGGTCTTATGAGCACTGAATCGACAGCGAACCCCGCACAGCAGATCGCAGCCGGCTACGCCGTCGAGGGTCAGGCTTTGGAGTTGGGTGCAGTCGTCATCGACAGCAAGACCACCCCGACCGCGCAGATCCGTATCCCGCTGGCCACTGTCAACCGTCATGGTCTGGTAGCCGGCGCGACCGGTACCGGAAAGACCAAGACGCTGCAGGTAATCGCCGAACAACTCTCGGCGGCAGGCGTGCCGGTGCTGATGGCAGACGTCAAGGGCGACCTGTCCGGTCTGTCGCGCCCCGGTGAAAGCAATGACAAGATCACCGCTCGCGCCAAGGAATCCGGCGACAATTGGGCGCCCAGCGCGTTTCCGGTGGACTTCCTGTCGCTGGGAACCAAGGGCATCGGCGTTCCGGTGCGTGCCACGATCGCCAGCTTCGGGCCGATCCTATTGTCAAAGGTGTTGGGGCTCAATGCTACTCAAGAGTCAACGCTGGGCTTGATCTTCCACTATGCCGAGCAGCAGAACTACGAGCTGCTGGACCTGAAAGACCTGCGTGCGGTGATCGGAAAGCTCACCAGCGACGAGGGCAAGGCCGATTTGAAGTCGTTGGGCGGCGTATCCGCGCAAACCGCCGGCGTCATCCTGCGCGCCCTGGTCAATCTGGAAGCCGAAGGGGCCGATACCTTTTTCGGTGAGCCGGAATTGAAGCCCAAGGACTTGTTGCGTTTTGACGACAAGGGACGCGGGGTCATCTCGCTGCTAGAGCTGGGAGCTCAAGCAGCCCGGCCGGTGCTGTTTTCGACGTTTCTGATGTGGGTGCTGTCCGACCTTTTCAAGTCCCTGCCTGAAATCGGTGACGTCGACAAACCCAAGCTGGTCTTCTTTTTCGACGAGGCGCACTTGTTGTTCAGCGATGCGTCCAAAGCGTTTCTGGAGCAGGTCGAGCAGACGGTCAAGCTGATCCGCTCTCGAGGCGTCGGCGTGTTCTTCTGCACCCAGTTGCCCACCGACGTGCCCAACCAGGTGTTGTCGCAGTTGGGAGCTCGCATCCAGCACGCCCTGCGCGCGTTCACTCCCGATGACCAGCAGGCGCTGACGAAGACCGTCCGCACCTACCCGAAAACCGATGTCTACGATCTGGCTTCGGCGTTGACGTCATTGGGCATCGGCGAAGCGATCGTCACCGTGCTATCGGAACGCGGCGCCCCAACCCCGGTGGCGTGGACCAGACTGCGTTCGCCCCGTTCGCTGATGGCTGCCATCGGCGATGACGCGATCGGCACCGCGGCCAAAGCCAGCCCGCTGCAGGCGGTCTACGGTGACACCAAGGACCGGCAATCGGCGTACGAGAAGATCGAAGCCGAAAAGGCAAAGGCTCCAGCCGAGCAGCCGGCGGGCAAGAACGCGCCAGAAGCCGCGAAAAAGCCTGGCTGGTTCAGTCGATTCGTGAACAGCCGCGGCTTCCAGACCTTCCTCAAGGCGTTGGGCACCGAGATCATCCGCAACATGTTCGGTGGCGGCAGCAAACGCCGTCGGTAGATCAGCCGCCCATCTTCTTGTAGAAGCTTCCGACGATCGGCGCGACGATCGCCCGCGGTGCGTACTGGCTGGCCGCCGACATCGCCTTCGACGTCACGCCGGGGACCACGCGCATCTTGTTGCGCGCCAACGCATCTAGCGATTTCTTTGCGGTGTATTCGGTGGAGATCCATAGAAAGTCCGGTACCAGCTTCTCCACGATCGACGCCTCGGAGGCGTCAGGTAGTTCGGTGCGCACTGGGCCCGGGGCCAGCACCGTCACGTGCACACCGGTTTTGCGCAGTTCGCCGCGCAACGACTCGCTGAACGTGTTCGCGAACGCCTTCGTCGCCGCATAGGTCGCGTTGTAGGGGATTGGTGAATTGCCTGCTGCCGAACCGGAAATCAAGATGCCGCCGGCTCTGCGCTCAATCATTCCGGGCAGCACCGCCAGCACAAGGTCGTGTACCGCGACCGCGTTCAGCTGGACCTGAGCCCGCTCCGACGCGGGGTCCAGCGCGGAGAGCGGTCCAAAATTGGCGGTACCGGCGTTGGCGCACAGGATCGAGATGTTTCGGGTGGCCAACTCGTCGACCAGTTTTGTGCGTTCGGCCGTGTCGGCGAGGTCGGCGGGACGGACTTCGACGGTGACGCCGTATTTCTCGGTCAGCTTGCCGGCCACGGTGTTGAGCAGGTCTTCGCGTCGCGCGGTGATGATCAGGCTGTGACCACGCGCTGCCAATTCGGTGGCCAGTGCTTCGCCGATGTTCTGCGAGGCGCCGGTGACTACGGCACGAGCGTCGGGGCTGGGCGCGGGTACGGGCATGCGCCAATGGTAGACAGACCAACAATGTCTGATTCCGGCAGTAACGATTCGCCCAGATCCGAGCGAGCCCATGCGGTGGCGTGGGCACTGTGGGACACCGGTT
>NZ_DATNJW010000308.1:0-4301 GCF_035603715.1 Mycobacterium sp.
CGGGCCCATTCCGGGGTCGCGGCGGCCAATCCACACGCCGGGGTGACGCCGATGCGATCACGCAGCGCCGAACGCCCGAAGCCAAGCCGGTCGATGATGGCCACGACGCTCGCGGCGACCTCCTCCACCGCGGGCGGGCGCGGCGGCGCGCTCGACGCCACGACGCCCAGCATGATGACACGCCCCGATTCGACGAACTCGGCCATGGCGTCCAAATCACCGGCTTCCAGCGTGCCGGCGTCCACCGATACCGCACTAACAAGACTGTTCTGCAACACTTTCCATGGAATCTCCGCGTCACAGCAATGCACTGACACCTCTGCGCCCGCGGCGGCCACACAGGTGTCGAGCAGCGTGGTGGCCAGGCTCTCCTCCAGCGCGGCCACCGGGCTCAGCGAGGTCACTCCGGTCAGCCGGCCGGCGACGGCCGCGGGCAGTGACGGCTCATCGAATTGCACCACCACCGGAGTATCGAGCCGACGGGCCACCGAGGCCCGATGCGCGCCAACCCCTTCGGCCAGTGAGGCGGCAATGTCGTTGAGCGCACCGATGTCGGTGATCGCCCGATGCCCGTTGGACAGTTCCAACCGGGCCGCCAGCGTGATCGGCCCGGGCGCTTGAACTTTGACGGGTCGCCCGCTCCCCCGCAAACCCGCGGTCTCCCAAGCCTCTTCCAGCGCATCGATGTCCTGGTCGAGCAGGCTGGCCGCCCGCCGCACCACCGCGCCGGCCCGGGCCACCACCCGATAGCCACGCGGCACCGTGTCAATGGCCACGTCGATCAGCAATGCACCGGCACGGCCGATGATGTCGGCGCCCACTCCGCGGGCGGGCAACTCGACAAGGTGAGCCATCGCGGCGTTCAACTCGCCCACGACAATCTCGGCGGCCGGTCGCGCGGCAGTACCGGGCCACGACCCGGTGCCGGTAGCGGTTGCGAAAACGCTCACCGGACAACCGTATTCGATGGGGTCCCCGGCACACCGAGCGAGGGGGTCGGCCCCACGATTAGGCTGGCGAGCAGGGAAAGGGGCTGACAATGATGGCGCGACGGCTGATGCTGTGTGCCGCGGCCCTGTTGGCGGCCGGATGCACCCACATCGTGGGCGGCACCGCTGTGCCCGGATACGGTGCAGCACCGAACCTTTCCGGCGTCGACGTCAACCGTGTCCTGCTCGAGCAGTCCCGGATGCAGGCGATAACCGGTGGCGGCGAGCACCTGACCATCATCCCGTCGATGGACGGCGACTCCCCGGTCGACATCGACGCGCTCGCCCCGAGCGCACCACCCGAATGCCGCTTCGTCTTCGCAGACAGCGCAACCTTCGGGCCCGACATCGAAGCGTTCCACAAAACCACCTTCCAAGATCCGCCTGATGGAGGTCTGATCTCGGAAGGAGCCGCCGCCTACCGCGACGCAGATACCGCCCATCACGCATTCACCGCCCTGGTGGCAACCGTTGGCCACTGCGCGCACAGCTCTGCCGGTTCGAGGTTCGTCGGGACCTGGAAGTCCGACGAACAGTCGCTGCAGACCCGCCCCGGCGACTGCGGGCGCGACTATCTGCTCAAGTCCGTGGTGCTGATCGAGGTCACCTTTTGCGGATTCCCGGACTCGGTGTCCACGATCGTGATCACCAACATCGCGTCCAACGTGCCGGGCTAACCGCGTTCGAGATCAGACGGCCCGGTATGCATGGCGTAGATACGGACGGGTTGTGATTTGCCTTTCAACTGCACCGCTGGACGTTCGATCCACCCGTCATGGTCGGCGATCAGACTCCGCGTCGCGTGCGTGATCAGCAGGTCGTCTCCGGTGTCTCGGGTGGCGGATTCGACTCGTGCCGCGGTGTTCACCGTGTCACCGATAACAGTGAAGTCAAGCCGACCGCCACCGCCGATCGTCCCCGCGATGACAGTTCCAGAATTGATCCCGACGCCGATGCGAAACGCGCCACGATGACGCCGGATGGCTTCGACAATGTCGCGTCCTGCAGCGACCGCACGACTGGCATGGTCGAATTGGCGATCCGGAGCACCGAACACTGCCAGCAGCCCATCCCCGATGAATTTGTTCGCATGGCCGCCATGGCGCCTCACGATCGGGACGATCTCGCTGTACAACTCGTTCAAGCGCGTAACGACATCACGCGCTTCAGCGGTCTCCGCGTACGCAGTGAAATCCCTTACGTCGGTGAACATCAGCGAGACCTCAATTTCCTCACCTGCCAGGTCGATTCCCTCCCGCAGGATGCGTTCGGTGAGTTCAGGGTCGACGTAGGCGCCGAAGGCATGGCGTAACTGTTCTCGTTCGGCAAGTCCGCTCGCCATGTGATTGAAGCCCGCCTGCAGTAGGCCGACCTCGCTGCCGTCCGCCACCGCCACCCGCGCATCGAAGTCGCCCGCACGGACATCTCCCTGTGCCATCCGCAACAAAGCGAGCGGCTCGGCTAGCGATCTAGCGGCGAAATGGGTGGCCGCAAATCCCACGATCAGACCGAGTCCCGCGAGGAAAAGCGACGCCGCGACCACCTTGGCCCTGTCGAAGCCAACACCGGCGAGATCGAGCCCGGCGAAGATCGCGATGCCCAGCAGCGGCACTCCGGTACCAAGCGCCCAAAAGGCGCTCAGCCGCACCCCTACACCGGGACTGGCCGATTGCGGCGGCTCGGTATCGGAGAGCACCAGCGCGGTGATAGGGCGCATCGCGCGCTCCACCATCAAATACTGCACCGCACACGTCATGCACGCCCCCAGCACGGTGGAAAAAAGGCTCGGGGCGATCGCACTGGTCGAGACGCTCGCGGCCGCTGACGTCCCTATCATGTCAGCGACCATCCAGATGGCAAATGTCTTGATAGCCCAGTCGCGCGGGTATCGCAGAACCCGCTCGCGTTCGAACTCCGTCGGCGGCCGGTCTTCAGCCAGCCATCGCGCGATCGGGGCGAACGGTCGCCACCACACCCACCACCCCCCGAATATCAGCGCAAGGATGGTGAAAACGACCAGAACCGAGACGCTGCGACGCTGTAGTTCCCCGTATTGGTCGGCCGCCACCACGTTTGGCGCAACATAAAAGTCGAAACCCGTCACGACCGCGGCGCTGGCGGCATTGCTGATAATCGCGATCAATCCGAGCCGAGGCAGGATTCCTTGTGTTCTCCGCGACGGTGCGGCTCCAGATTGCGCCACCGGCGCCGCCCTCCAGGTATTGCGGTGTTGCCGCTGATTTGCTCAGGACTAGCCATAGTTATAGCCGGGCAATAGGGGTTACGAGGCCACGATGGTGGCGCTGCCAAGCACTTCGTCGCCGTCGGGGTCAGGCCGATACATCACCAGCGTCTGCCCCGGTGCCACGCCGCTCAGCGGCGCGCGCAGTCGCACCGCCAGCTCATCGCCCGCCAACTCCGCTACCGCGTCGACCGCCTCGCCGTGCGCGCGGACCTGGACCGCGCATTCGACGGGTCCGGCCGGTGTGGTGCCCGCGGTGAAAACCGGCTGGTGGCCGGTCAGCTGCCAGATCTCCAGGTCGGCCGCCGAGCCGACCTGGACCGTGCCGCTGTCGGCGTCGATCGCGGTGACATAACGCGGCCGGCCGTCCGGGCCTGGGCCGGCGATGCCCAAACCCTTGCGCTGGCCGATGGTAAAACCGTGCACCCCGTCGTGGGTGGCCAGCACCGACCCGCTTTGGTCGATCACCGAGCCGCGCCGCACCCCGATGCGCTCGCCCAGAAAGGCCCGGGTATCACCGGATGGGATGAAGCAGATGTCGTGGCTGTCCGGCTTATTCGCGACCGCCAGTCCCCGCCGGGCCGCCTCGTCGCGGATCTGCGATTTGGGGGTGTCCCCGATCGGGAACGCGGCGTGGCGCAGCTGATCGGAGGTCAGCACCGCGAGCACGTAGGACTGGTCCTTGTCGGTATCGACGGCCCGACGCAACTGGCCGCCGGACAGCCGGGCGTAGTGGCCGGTGGCCACCGCGTCGAATCCCAGTGCCAGCGCGCGGGCCGCCAGCGCGGAGAACTTGATTCGCTCGTTGCACCGCACGCACGGATTGGGGGTTTCGCCGCGCGCGTAAGACGACACGAAATCGTCGATCACGTCTTCTTTAAACCTGTCCGCGAAATCCCAGACATAGAACGGGATTCCGAGCACATCAGCGACCCGCCGAGCATCCCCGGCGTCCTCTTTGGAACAACACCCCCGCGAACCGGTGCGCAAGGTGCCCGGGGCCTGCGACAAGGCCAGGTGCACGCCGACCACGTCGTGCCCGGCGTCGACCATTCGGGCGGCGGCGACCG
>NZ_DATNJW010000309.1:0-3117 GCF_035603715.1 Mycobacterium sp.
TATGCACGGGGCTCGCCTGTATCTGAAGGTCAATTCGACTGAAGCCGTTAGGCGTCAGTCCTTGATGAAGTGATACATCCGGTACGACAGCCGTCCGCGCTGCAGTTCCTTGTACATCAGCGTGTCGGGCGCACCGGCGAACAGCCGGCCGAAGGGACGCAGGAACAACGGCAATCGGCTGCCGACCAGGTCCAGGTACCGGCCGGAGTTGTTGTCCAGCCCTCGCAGAACGTCGGGGTTGATTTCGCGCTTGGACTCCAGCCGCAACGGCAGCCCCGCCAGAGCCGCGTCCCACTCGTCGTATTCGAGGAATCCGCGGAAATCGACATAGAGGAAGTGCCCGCCCGGGCGCAGCACCCGGACCATCTCGGAGAGGAAGCGGTCGAAGTGCGGGTAGGCGTGCGAGGCCTCGACGTTGAGCACCGCGTCAAACGACTCATCGGGGAACGGCAGGTGCTCGGCGTCGCCATGCACGAAATCCAGGCCCGGCAGGTCGTAGCGGCGTTTGGCGAATGCGACGCCGTCGGGGTTGAAGTCCAATCCGGTATAGGAGGCCGGGTGCAGCGTCTTCATCACGTAGGCACCGCCGCCGCCATGGCCGCAGCTGGGCTCCAGTACCTTCTTGCCGCTGAGATCGGTCTGGGTCGCAGTGCGGTGGTACAGCTGAATGCAGTATCGGTTGGGCTCGTCCTCTGGCGCCAACGGCAGGCCCATCGGGGGATCCTCTTCGTAGCCCCAGTTGAGAAAGACGACGTCGTCTTGATCCCACCTGCGGGTGACGAAGGGGTACCAGTATTTGTTCATGGCCTTCTTGAACCATGAATAACTGCCAAGGGGTTTCACGTAGTGCCGGAGGGCGCTTGTCACAGCGGCAAGTATGCCAGTGCGTTACGCGCTGCTGCGGTCACCCGCGGATACCGAGTCGGCACCGTTGGACGGCTTGTCGGTTCGCCGGTGCACCATCGCTCTCGCGCCCTTGGCCGGCACGGTCGCCACGCCACGCCACCGCGCGCGCTCGCCCGGCGCATCGGTTGGAATGAAACGGAATTCGCGTAGCAGCATCCGCAGGACGACGTCCGACTCCATGTTGGCGAACGCGGCGCCGACACAACGGTTGACGCCGCCACCGAACGGGATCCAGGCAACGGGCTTGGCGTTGGTGCCCATGTACCGATCCGGGTTGAACGACCCCGCGTCCGGGAAGCTCTCCTCAGAGTCGTGGGCCAGCTTAATGCTGATGATGATGTTGGTCCCCTCCGGAAGGACCCAGTCGCCCAACCGGATTCGCGTTTTCGTGCGCCGTGTCGTGCCGTCCAGAACCGGCCGGGTGCGCTGGACCTCCCAGATGGTGGCCTGCCGCAATTCGGAGCCGCCTGCGTCGGCTTCCTCAGCCAGGCGCGTCATCAGCTCGGGATGGCGGCTCAGCCGCTCCAACGCCCAGGCCAGCGACGATGCCGTTGTCTCGTGGCCGGAGCCGAGCAAGGTGAGCAACTCGTCGGTGATGTGCTCGTCGGAGATCGGCTCGCCGTTTTCGTAGCGGGCCTGCAGCAGCAACGCCAACACATCCTTGCGATCCCCGATGTCGGGGTCGGCCCGCGCCTCGGCGATCAGCGAAGCGATGACGGCGTCGAAGCGACGCCGCCGCTTCATGTAGCGCCCCCACGGACTCCACGGGCCCAGGTCCTTGCGCATGATCGGCGGGCACACCACGAGCAGTGAGCCGAGCGTGACCATGGCCGGCACAGTTTCGCGAAGCTCTTCCAGCGCGGGACCTTCAGCGCCGAACACGGCGCGCAAAATCGCGCCGACGGTGATGCGCAGCATCGGCTCGAGCGTTTCGAACTCGCGGCCTTCGGGCCAGGTCGCGATCTCGCGCGTCACCTCTTCTTCGATGATGCGGTCGTAGCTTCGCATCCGCTTGCCGTGGAACGGCGGCGCCAGCAATTTGCGGCGCTCGCGGTGTTCGTCGCCGGCAAGGCTGAACGTCGAGCCCGGACCGAATGCTTCGCCGATGGACCCGGCCCCCGACGGCGGACGTTCGACCAGCTCGGTGCCGGTGTTGAACAGTTCCTTGGCCAGAACCGGATCGTTGATCACCACCGCGTGGTTGTTGCGTGGCAGATTCACCCTCACCACGTTGCTGTCGTATCGCCGCGATAGAGCGGAAAACATCGCGTGGTTCGAGACCAGAAACTGAAGAGTCTGGATCAGCTTCGGAATCCGGGTACCGGGCGGCAACCGCACGGGCTCGGTCGTAGCCGTCACCATCTAATTCCCCCTGCTATGTCGAGCGTTTCCCAGCCAGGCTCACAGCCCCTTTGAGCCGAGCTCACAGTATCGGTCGGTGCCACGTCGCGCACGAAAGTTCCAACACCCCGGAATCCCGTGTGACGTCGCCGGCCGTGTAAACACTAAAAGCATGCAGCCATTGCCGGAGGCGCCGTTCGACAAGGAATTAGGTCTGGTATTCACCGAGATCAGTCCCGATCGAACGCGCGGTCAGCTGGACGTCGTGCCAAAGCTACTGCAACCGATGGGCATCGTGCATGGCGGTGTCTACTGCTCGATGGTCGAGAGCCTGGCCAGCGTGGCCGCGTACACCTGGATCGCCACCAACGGCGGTGGCTCGGTCGTCGGCGTCAACAACAACACCGACTTCCTGCGTGCGATCAACAGCGGGACGGTCTACGGCGCCGCGACTCCGGTGCATCGGGGGCGGCGACAGCAGCTGTGGATAGTGACCATCGCCGACTCCGACGACCGTCTCGTGGCCCGCGGTCAGGTGCGGCTGCAAAACCTCGAAGCCGAGAACTAACTGGCGGCCTTGGCCGTCTCGTCCTCATGAGCCTCGGCCGCCAATACGGCCAGCTGTTCGAGGCGGGTACGGGCGAAGGCCTGCTGCTCAGTGATCGTGAGCTGTCCGCGCCGGCCACTCAAAAACGTCACAATCCACGACAGCACCGTGGTGATCTTGTTCTTGAACCCGATCAGATAGACCAAGTGCAGCAGCAGCCAGGCGAACCAGCCGATGATGCCACCGAACTCGAGCGGACCGATTTTCACCACCGCGTAGTACCGCGAAACCGCGGCCATCGACCCCTTGTCGAAGTACTGGAA
>NZ_DATNJW010000310.1:0-9566 GCF_035603715.1 Mycobacterium sp.
TCATCGGTGTCTTGATCAATCCCGGGTGGATTGAGTTGACCCGAATTCCGCTGGGCCCCAACTCCAGAGCAGTGGATTTCGTCAGACCGCGCACAGCGAACTTGGTGGCCGTGTAGCCGTGGCAGGCGATGGTGCCGGCCATCCCCTCGATCGACGAGATGTTGATGACCGATCCGCGCCCGGCCGCCTTCATCGGTGCCACGACCGCCCGGATACCGAGGAAGACGCCGGTCAGGTTGATGTCGAGAATGCGGTGCCACTCCGAGAGTTCGTACTCCTCGATCAGGCCGACGTTGATGATGCCGGCGTTGTTGACCAAGATGTCGACGCCGCCGAACGTTTCGACCGCAGTGGCGACGACGCGCTGCCAATCGTCGGGTTGGGTGACGTCGAGGTGTACGTAACGGGTCGCGCTGCCAACGTCTTTGGCGACCGCTTCACCTTCGGCGTCCAGTATGTCGCCGAAGACCACCTGGGCGCCCTCGTCGACGAGTGCCCGAACGTGCGACGCGCCCATTCCGCGCGCGCCGCCACTGACGACGGCGACCTTGCCCGCCAACCGACCTGCCATCGATTCCTCCTGCTGAAACGAGGCGACGAGAGTGTCGCCCAGCGAGGCAGCCTAGCGGCCGGGCCGGATTGTCTTGCCGGTAATCAGAAAAGCACGCTGTCCGCAATTTGCAGCTGTGTCCACAACGCTTCCAGGCTGTTGACCATCGAATCTTGGATAGTGAAGTATTCGGTCATTCCGTCTGTTATCGGCGCACCCGCAGACGCGATTTCTTGCGACGTCAAGCCGAGGTACTCGAGGTGGTCGGAGTACATACCAAGGTCGTTGACGCCACCGTCGTAATTCGCCCAGCCGTCTCCGGACAGCGAATAGACCTGCGTGGGGAAGAAATTGTCGGGCGTAGTTGCGCCCAGCACGTCACCGGCCCCGAAGTCGTTGAAAGCTTCGGTGACCCACGGCTGCAACCACGTTGGCAGCGAGTCGATGTACGTATTCAGAAACCCGCCCTCGGCAGAGGCACTGTCACCCACCATGACGAAGTCCAGGGCACCCGGAGGAATGCCGTCGGCGTGAAGCTGCTGTTCGGCCATGCCCATGACGACGTCGCTTTGGGAGTAGCCGAACACGTACAGCGGACTATCGGCGCTGATGTCGCCGTTACCGCCGTCCCATTCCGCCTCGATCGCTTGCACCAACTGGGCCTCGCCCTGGCTGACCGCATCGTTTAGTGTGCCGCCTTGTACGACCTCCGGCATATCGAGCGTGTTGACGTTGCTGTAGTCGGGGAGCAGGTCGAAGCCCGAGTGTTGGAGGTACAGATTCGCGGCGGCATCCGCGAACTCTTGGTTGTCGACCGGGATGATGACCAGTGCTTCGTCGACCAATTTGTAGTCGAGGTGTTGGACATTCTGTGTCGGGGTGAGATAGGCCGCTCCGGCCAGGAGTGTTGGTGCGGCAAGAAGAGTTGTAACGACCGCATTCTTCATTCTTAGACTCCGACACCGTGACAGGTCATCGCGGAACACAAATCCATTCGGTGCTTCCGATCTCGAGCTGCAAGCTCTTTCTGGCGGGCGGATATTGCTCGATGCACGAGCCAGCCTTGGGGCCGAATTCCAGCTGGACTCCGTTGTCGTCGACCTGGCCTGCCCGCGTGCTCGCGACAACGCGATGTGGCCGGGTGCAGCCACTGGACGCGCACCTGCGCGAACCGACACGTCGTGCGGAAATAGGGGTGATACTCTCCCCTGACCCTGGGCGTCGAAGTCAGTCGCGGAAGACGACGGACCATACGCTAGTCCGTTCTTGTCCAGTTGGTCGGCGGTCTGAGAAATTCACAGCTAACGCCAAGCGGCCGTGCGACGCCGTCGCGACCTAACGCCCTTAACTAGTTGAGCCGGCTCGAAATTCCTCCTCAACCTTCTTGCCGAGATCGGCGTCCACGTTTCTCCAGTACTCAAACACCCGCGACAGGACTGGTTCCTTCACACCCTTGGAAATATGCCCAACGATGTTGTGCACCAACCGATCCCGCGCATCGTCGTCGAGTACCTCCCGCACCAGGGTTCCGGCCTGCCCCCAGTCGTCGTCTTCTTCGCGCAGTGTGTAGGCGGCACGGATCATCTCGCCGTCGGCCTGCCAGCGCACCTCGGCGACGCGTGCTGGGTCGGCGTGCGGGCCACCATAGGAGTTTGGTGCGTACACCGGGTCCGTGACGTTTTTGATCCGCATCGCGCCGTCTTTCGAGTAGCTGTTGACCTCCACGTGCGGCGTGTTGACCGGGATCTGCTTGTAGTTGGTCCCCAGCCGGGCGCGGTGTGCGTCGGCGTACGAGAAGCCGCGGGCCAGCAGCATCTTGTCCGGGCTCAGCCCGGTGCCGGGCACGATGTTGTTCGGCTCGAACGCGGCCTGCTCGATCTCGGTGTGGTAGTCGGTGACGTTGCGGTCGAGCGTCAGCTTGCCGACGTCAATCAGCGGATAGTCGCTGTGCGGCCACACCTTGGTCAGATCGAACGGGTTGAACCGGTAGGTCTTGGCCTCCTCGAACGGCATGATCTGCATCTTGAGTGTCCAACTCGGGAAGTCACCACCCTCGATCGCGTTATAGAGGTCGCGTTGGTGGTAGTCGCCATCCTCGCCGGCCAGTTGATCGCCCTCCTCTTGGGTCAAGAAGTCGATGCCTTGATCGGTGATGAAGTGGTACTTCACCCAGAAGATCTCGTCGGCGGCGTTGATCCAGCTGTAGGTGTGGCTGCTGTAGCCGTTCATGTGCCGCCAGTTTTTGGGGATGCCGCGGTCGCCCATCAGCCAGGTCACCTGGTGTGCGGACTCCGGCGACAGGCTCCAGAAGTCCCATTGCATGTTGTTGTCCCGCAAGTTCGTTGCCTGCATGCGCTTCTGGGAGCGGATGAAGTGCTGGAACTTCATCGGGTCCCGGATGAAGAAGACCGGAGTGTTGTTGCCGACCATGTCGAAGTTGCCCTCCGACGTGTAGAACTTCAGCGAGAACCCGCGCGGGTCGCGCCAGGTGTCTGGGCTGCCACGCTCACCGGCGACGGTCGAGAAGCGGATCAGTGTGTCGGTCTTGGTGCCCGGCTGGAAGACCGCGGCCCTGGTGAACTTGCTGACGTCGTTGGTCACCTCGAAGTGCCCAAAGGCGCCGCCACCCTTGGCGTGGGGTTGGCGCTCCGGGATGCGCTCCCGGTTGAACTGGGCCATCTGCTCGATCAAGTAGTGGTCCTGTAGCAGGATTGGACCGTCCGGCCCGACCGTCAGCGATCGCTCGTCGCTGGGCGCGGGTGCGCCGCCATCGGTGGTGGTGTAACGCTCAGTCATGAAGTACCTCCTCGTCGTGCAGCGACCCGGGGGCTACAGGGCCACCGTCTTTTAGTGGTACCCGCAACGAGCACGAAATATCGGCCTTCAACTCACGGAAGTCGGTTCGCTCGATCTTTGTCCCGACGTGCGCGGGCCGATTGCCGGTCGGGAGATGAACGTCCTCCGATGATCGGTGCACAGCACGAGCTCTGCCCGGACACTTTGGGGCATTGAAGCCCAAATGATTAGAGCCGTACCCGCTCAAATACAAAGCGGATACGGCTCCTTTGTCGCGCGAGGTGGGTTAGATAGCCCGAACCTTACTGGCCTGCGGACCCTTGGCGCCCTGCGTGACCTCGAATTCCACCTGCTGGTTCTCTTCGAGGCTGCGGAAGCCTCCACCGTCGATCTCGGAGTAGTGCACGAACACGTCCGGACCCTCCGTTTGCGCGATGAAGCCGAAGCCTTTTTCAGCGTTGAACCACTTCACAGTTCCCTGTGTCATTTTGTATCTTCTTTGTCAGGATTCCGATCCGCGCCATGCAGATCGGCAGCCGAATGATCCGGCGGCTACTTCTGGCTTGCCCTGCAAGGAGAAAGAGACGCCCGCACCAAGTTTCTGCGCGAGCGTGTGTAGAACACGAACACTTAGAATTTCGACTCCCTACATACTACGCGATCAGCTGATGGAGTTTTACCGGCCTCGGGTACGTGGCCGGGGCACTCGTCCGCGGAACAACGGCCCCTGCGCCCACAGCACCCGCTTGTCTGTGCGCTAGAGGAGGTTCCCGTGGCCGGATCGCGGTCGGGTTATGCGACGCTCGCGGTGCCGCTCACCGCCGCGTCATCGTGGCGGGATGCTGCCATGGCACGGTGAGCTCGTCGCGATCGCCCAGTGGGTCTCCGGTCAGCGTCGAACTGAAAGTCGCGCAGTCAACCTATCCTGCCGGAACGCCGCCGCAGATCAGTATGGTCTTGCACAACAACGGTTCTGGCCCATGCGCGCTAGCGTCGGTCGCCGATGGATCAGTCGATGTGGTCTCGGTTATGCGAGACGGGACGGCAGTGGTCGGACGACCCCTGCGGCCAACGGAACTGCGGGCCGGTTGGTTTGACGCTTCCGGGGACGGCGCGCGCTTGCCCGCGAACGCGAGTAGCGTGCGACTTCATGGGAAATTGGCAGCGGCGCCGCCTCGCGATCGGCGCGTGCGCAGTCTTGATCATCGGCGCCTGCCACGCGACCCCGGGGCCAGTGCAAACAAACCCGCCGGGCGCACCGCCGGCGACTACCACGCCCGCGGGAGCACCGAAGGATCTTGCGGCCGCCACCGCTGCGGCTCAACAAAAGGCGGATCGACATGCATCTGGTGACTTCGCCGGCGAGTGGCTCTTGTTCACAAAGGATCTGCGCGACAACATCACCCAGCAAGCGTTCGTCGAGTTCTCTCAAAAGTGTTCTCCCACCGGATTAGTGATGAAATCGTCCGGTGGCCGGATGGACAGCCCCGAGCGCGCGGTGATTCACTTTGAGACCATGGGCGTCACCCACGCCGTCACGATGATCTACGAATACGGTGGCTGGTACAAAGAGCCCGACGAATTTCTGCAGGCCAATTTCGGCAAGAATGGCAACGACCTCATCGCGGTCGATCAGGCCGCCGGCCACTGCGAAAGCCAGTAGACGACGCTTTGTGGACCACACCAATACATCAAACTGCCAGCGTGTTGGCAGGTGCGGCAGCGCCGCCCGCCGCGATCGCGGTGGCACACTGACGGCTATGCGCATGGCCGATGCCGACGACCTGGTTGCCGTTGACGTGTTCAACGCCGCCCAGGTCGCCGGTGAGCCGGTCAGCATGACGCTAGTCAGGCGGGTGGTCGATGACCTGCTCACGCATCCGACAGAATGCGGCTGCGGACACTGCGAAGCCGCAGCGGTCGCGCGCGTCAAAGATGTTTGGGACATCGCGTCCGGTTGGCAAAAAGCAGTAGCCAGTGACATCAGCAACCGCGCAGCACGATAACGCCGAAACCCCTACGTGCAGGGCCCCAGCCAGAACTTTTGGGCTGTTTAGAACATCACGTGCGCATCAAAGCAGTTGTCCCCTTTAGTTTTTCAAGTCGACTTTGCAATCGGGTACAGGACCGCGAGCGAGCTCGAGTCACGTCGACTTCACACCTTGACGGCTTGGGCAGTAACGTGTTTAGGTACCGATGCACTTAATCTCGTGAAGGTGAAACGAGCTGTTATCTATGAGATGATCTGCGGCACAAGCTACTTCGTGTCGGGATACTCACTGCGTCGCAGACGGTTCGAGTCGGAACTCGGAGCGCTTGTCCAGTACATCGAACGTATGTTCTAATCAGTCTCGCAGCCAGCCCGACCACCGCGGGCGATATTCAGGAGGAGAACGCCACAGCGATGACCGTAAACACTTTGACAGCAGAAGCGCCACACGCCCACTCCGACATTCGCGACGCGAGGGTTCCAGCCGTCGAGAGCCCCTCGCCTGACAGTAGGCCGGTGCTGGACCCTGAAGCGTCTGCCGAGAAGAAGCCGACGAAAGCCCCGGCCAAGAAGACGGCCGGCAAGAAGACCAAGACTCTCGAGCTGACTCTCACAGTTACCGGCACCGCCGACGGCGAGTGGCGCGCGGAGCTCAAGCAGGGCACCAGTTATCTGGCCCGCAATCTCGCTGTCGCGGCCGCCGCGGTCTCCCGGGCAGCAAAGGAATTGCATGAGGACCTCTCCAACCCGATCGACGAAGTCATCGAAGAGGCGCGCTCCCAGCAGGCCGCCAGGGTCGCCGCCCTCGAAGCCGAACTAGACGCCGCCCGAAAGGCCCTCGCAGACTTGGACTCAGCTCCCTGACCACCTTGCGATCTACGAGCTCATACGTGCTTTAAGGGGACTCGCCGGTCTCAGCCGACAGCAACGCCGACAACGTCTCGCGCAACTCTCCGAATCGGCGTTCTCCCAACACATTGCGCCAACGCTTCTCGACTTCGAGGGCGTTGGAACGCATCACGCGCAATGCGTGGCGGCCGCGGGGCGTGAGCTCGATGATCCGCGCCCGCGCGTCGGAAGGATGCGGCCCTCGAACGACATAGTCGTTCCTTTCCAGTGCGGCCACCGCCTGAGCCACCGCCTGCCGGCTGACTCTGAGCCGGTCAGCCAAATCCGATGCGTGCAAACCGCCGGCCGCCAGCGGTACCAAGGCAACCGCTTGCCCGGGCCGGATCCCGTCGAGACCGGCCGCCGCGAACGCCGCCCTCAACCGAGGCGCTCCGGACGCGGCCACCAGATTCACCAGTGCCGGCACCGAGGGCTCCCACTTGGCGTCTCGCACAGCTCGCATGGCCCATCAGTGTGCCACCTACATCGCAATTGACAAGTTACTTGTCAAATATCGATCAAACTGCCACGATGAGGACATGCAATTTCGATCCGTTCGAGCACTTGTCGCATGTCTCCTCGGAGCCTCGGTCGTGCTACTCGGAGGGTGCCTCGGTGGAGGTCACGCGCTCGGAACACCGGGTGCGGGGTCGATCCCAGTAGGGCAGTCAACCCAGACGATCGACGTCGGCGGGGTCAGCCGAACCTTCCATGTGTACCGCCCGCAGGGGCTGAGCGACGGCGCCCCGCTGGTGGTGATGCTGCACGGCGGCTTCGGAACCGGGGCGCAGGCCGAACATTCCTACCATTGGGACAGCGAAGCCGACGCCGGCCATTTCCTGGTCGCCTACCCTGACGGCGTCATGCGTGCTTGGAACGCCGGGAGCTGTTGCGGTGAGCCGCAGCGCACCAACGCCGACGACGTCGGGTTCATCACCGCCATGGTCGGCGTCATCGGGCAACAGATCCCGATCGATCGGGCGCGTGTCTATGCAACGGGCATGTCGAACGGTGCCATGATGGCGCTTCGCTTAGGTTGTCAGACCGATACTTTCGCGGCGATCGCCCCAGTGGCGGGCACGCTGCTGACCGATTGCTCGGGAGCACGACCGACATCGGTGCTGCAGATACATGGCACCGCCGACGACAGAGTTCCCTACAACGGCGGGCCGGGTAAGGCGTTCTCGGCAGATGGGACGGCTCGTGTCGACGGCCCTTCGGTGGAGGCCGTCAACGCGACGTGGCGTGGGATTGATGGCTGCGGACAACCCAATTCGACTACGGCCGGGAGCGTGACGACCCAGACGGCCGGGTGCGCCGACGGGCGCACCGTTGAATTGATCTCGGTGACAGGTGCAGGCCACCAGTGGCCCGGTGGCGAGCCGAGCCCGCTCGCGCAGCGGATCGGCAACATGCCGGTACCGTCGACGGCACTCAACGCCACCGACACCATCTGGCAGTTCTTCGCCACGAATCGTCGGTAGCGAGGCCGCCGTCACCTCTGGGCCTGAATGCAAACGGGCGGTACCCACGTTCGACCGGCTGGAGGCCATTGATGGTGTCCGTAGCGGCGGCAGCTGTCGACAGATACGTTGGAGTACCGGCTTCGAGAGGGCGACGAGATGGGTGAGGCGACGACCGATCTGGTGAAGCTGCCGCCCAGACTGCGGATGCCGAAAATCGTTCAGGCCCTTGCGTTCGTGGCCGGCCGCGACAGGGCGGTCGGGGCACTGGCCCGGCGGTACGGCACGGCCTTCACGCTGAACTTGCCGATCGTCGGCGAGGCCGTGGTGATCAGCGACCCGGCCCTGATCAAAGACCTGTTCACGACCAGCGGCGACCTAGTGGGCAGGAGGCCGTCGAACGGCCTGGGCAGGGTGTTTGGCCCCGGATCGACTTTCAGTCTCGACGGCGATGAGCACCGTGAGAGGCGGAAGTTGCTGGTCCCGCCATTTCACGGCAAGCGGATGCACGGCTACGAACACATCATTGACGAAGAGGTGATGCGCGAGACCGCAGACTGGCCCGAGGGCCGCGAGTTCGAGACTCTGCCCTCGATGATGCGCATCACGCTCAACGCGATCCTGCGCGCGGTATTCGGCGCTGAGGGTGCCGCGTTCGAAGAGCTGCGTGAGTTGCTTCCCGCTATGGTGCTGTTGGGTTCGCGGTTCGCGATTCTGTCTTCGGTAGTGCGGCGTGCTCTCGGCGCACGGGACCAGTCAGCGCGATTCCAGCTCTACCGCAGGCGTTATGACGTCTTGATCGACGGCCTGATCTCCGACGCGCTGGCCGACCCGACATTCGAGCAGCGCGGCGACGTGCTTTCACTGATGCTGCGGGCGCGCTATCACGATGGCTCTCGGATCTCCAATGAGCACATCGCCGATGAGCTGCTGACGCTGTTGCTCGCCGGCCACGAGACCACTGCAACAACGCTGGCATGGAGCGTCGAGCGGCTGCGGCGCCATCCCCGGCTGCTGACGCGGTTGACCGAAGAAGTCGATGCCGGAGGGTTCGAGTTGCGGCAGGCAACGATCCAGGAAGTGCAGCGGACCCGGCCGGTTATTCGGTTTACTGCTCGGATGACGAAAAAGCGGATTCGTCTGGGAAAGTGGGTGATCCCTGAACGCGGTGCAGTCGTCGTCAGCATCGCGGCGGCCCACGCATCAGAGCAGAACTTTCCCGATGCGGACTCCTTCAACCCGGACCGGTTTCTCGGCGGCGCGCCGAACAACTACACGTGGATTGCGTTTGGCGGCGGGATTCACCGCTGCATCGGCGCCGCGTTCGCCAATATGGAGATGAATGTGACGCTGCGCACCCTGTTGCGTGAATTCGAATTCGGCACCACTTGCGCTCCGGGCGAGCGGTATCACTCGCGGGGCGTGGCCATTGCGCCCAGGCGGGGTGGCCGCGCCGTCGTATACCGCCGACCGCCCGTCAACGATCAGCGCTCAACGGGATCGACGAAGACCGGCTGCTCCCCCGACATTCCGGCCACTACGGCCGCGACCTGATTGGGCTTGCCGATCAAACACCGGCAACGCGCAGTGACGTGGCCCGCGGATCATGAACGTTTTCGTACGTCACACCGTTCGTGCGGATGCCCGGAACCATATCGCCCGGATTCGCGGCCTCGCTGAAAAGTCTGGCTGGACGTTGACCAAGACACTCTTTACCTGACAGTAAACTGCCATGGGCACCGCATGCCTTCTTCGGCGCCGTAGGCGCGGACGGATAGGACGGCGCGCTGCGACGACGCAACTTCAGGGTGCCCTCCCGCAAGCGACTGACATTCGATCACGCGAGATTCGTTGTCCCCGACAGCATCGCGCTCGAAAA
>NZ_DATNJW010000311.1:0-5425 GCF_035603715.1 Mycobacterium sp.
TCGCCGAACTTCTCCCACACCGCGCGCACCGCGTTGGTGGAGGTGAACACCACCCACTGGTAGCGGCCGTCGACCAGACCCTTGACCGCGCGTTCCATCTGCGCGGGGCTGCGCGGCGGCTCGACGGCGATGGTCGGCACCTCGATCGGCAGCGCGCCGTGCGCGGTCAGCCGCTCGCTCATCTCGCCGGCCTGGTCCTTGGTCCGCGGCACCAGCACGGTCCAGCCGTACAGGGCGCGACTTTCCCACCAGTTCAGCTTGGCCCGGTTGGCCACCGTCTTGCCGATGGTGACGACCACCGGCGACGGCGCCGCGCCGTCCGCGTTGACGAGCAGGTTCGAGTCGGTCAGCCCGCCCAGCGTCGACTCCACCGAACGCTGCGCGCAGGTGGTCCCCGACGAGGTCACCACGCATGGGGTGGTGTCGGCCAGGCCGTACTCGATCAGCGTGCGGGCCGCGTCGGCCACATGCGAGGACGTCGCCTGCAGGATCAGCGGGCCCGGGCCGGCGGCCAGGGCTCCCCAATCGACATCGCCGCGCACGTCGGCAACGGTGTGCGACGAGCCGAGCGGCAACCCGGCGTAGGTCGGCACCGCGTCGCTGGCGGACAGGCCAGGCACGATCTCGAAGTGCAGGTGGCTGCGGGCCACGGTGTTCACCTCGGTGATCACCGAATCCACCGACAGCGGGTCGCCGGCCACCAGGCGCACCACGTCGGCCCCGGTGCGGGCCTCGGTGACCAGTGTCTTGGCCACCTCGGCCGGGTCGCCCAAAGCGGGCCGGATATCGGGTCCCACCGACACCACGGCGGTGGGTTGTTCGTCGGTGCCTGTCCCCTCGGCCGTTCCGTTGTCCGACGGTGCGGCCGGCTCGGCCGGCGCAGGTCCGGATACCGGCGGCAGATCCTTGCCGATCAACGCCAGCACCGGCTCGGGCACGTCGGGGTCAATGAACACCAGGGGGGCATTCGCCAGTACCGAAGCGGCCCGCGTCGTCAGCAGAGCCGGGTCGCCAGGACCCGAGCCCACGAACATGATGCGGCCGGGCCTCGGCTTACGCCCTCGCGTCGTCATCGTCGCTCCTACCTCGTTCTCGCGCGCGACGTCATTGCCGCGCACTCGACATGACTTCCCGTGCGCCCAAGTCGAACAGCTCGGCGGCCACCGAGAGCCCGAGCTCTCGTGCCCGATCCGGACTGCCGATACCGGACGCGCGGATCACGTCGGATCCGTCGAGCGCCGCCACGCAACTGCGAAGCGACAGCTCCTCGAAGACACGGCCGTCTTCGTCGATGGACTCGACCACCTCAGCGATCGCCCCCACCGGCGCGGAACAACCCGCCTCCAGTTCGGCGAGCAGGGCACGCTCGGCGGTGACGGCCGCGCGGGTGTCGGCGTCGTCCAGCTCTGCCAGCAGTGTTGCGAGCCGGGAATCCCCGGCGCGGCACTCCAACGCGAGCGCCCCTTGAGCCGGCGCCGGCAACATCTGTACCGGCTCCAGCGTCTCGGTTACGTCGTCGAGACGTCCCAGCCGGGTCAGACCCGCCCGGGCAACCACGATCGCGTCCAAATCACCCCTGCTTACCCTGTTCAACCTGGTGTCTAGGTTGCCTCGTAGGGGGCGAATTTCCAAACCGAGACCCAGTGCTCTAAGCTGCGCCGCCCTGCGGGGCGATGAAGTGCCCACAATTGCGCCGTTCGGCAGCTCTCCCAGCACTAACCCGTCGCGGGCTACCAGCGCGTCGCGGGCGTCTTCACGTGGGGGGATGGCGGCGATCACGAATCGCGGGTCCTCGGCCGTCGGCAAGTCCTTGTACGAGTGCACCGCCATGTCGACCTGGCCGGCGTGGATGGCTTCCCGGAGCGCGGCGGTGAAGACGCCGACCCCGATGTCGGCGATCGGCTCGGACGACCGGTCGCCCTCGGTGCTGATGATCACCAGTTCGGCCTCGTGGCCGTTGGCCAGCAATGCATCTCGAATGGCGCCGGCCTGGGTGGTGGCCAGCAAACTGCCACGAGTACCTATCCGGATCACGTCGACCAAGCGGTTACTCAGCGGAATCTGTTGGTACAGCGGGCAATTCGCCCGCAGTGGCCACGGCGTCAACCGCGGTCTGGTCGAGCTCGAACAGCTCGCGCAATGCCTCGGCGTAACTGTCGCCGCCGGGAGCGCTGGCCAACTGCTTGATGCGCACGGTGGGTGCGTGCAGCAGCTTGTCGACGACGCGGCGCACGGTCCGCGCGACCTCGTCTTTTTGGGCCGCTTCCAGGTCGGGCAGTCGGTGGTCCAGGCGCAGCAATTCGGCCTCGACGACGTCGGCGGCGCGCTGGCGCAGCGCGGTGACCGTCGGGGTGACCTCGGCCATCCGCTGTCCGGCCAGGTAGGTGGCGACTTCGGCGGCGACGAGGTGACGCGCGGCCTCGGCGTCGGCTGCGGCCGCCCGCGCCGACGGTTCGCGCTGCACGCGATCCATGTCGACCACCCAGACGCCGGGTAGCCCGGACACTGCGGGGTCGACATCGCGCGGCATGCCCAAATCGCAGATCACCAGGGGTCGGTCGGTTTCGTCGCGACGACCGGTGGCCAGGGCGTTGTGCACGTCGGCCAGCGACACCACCGGGCGTACCGCTCCGGTGCAGCTGACCACGACGTGGGCGTCGGCCAGCGCGGTGGCCAGGTTGTCCATGCTCAATGCCTCAGCAGCGGCGCCGGATTCGCGGATTTTGCGAGCCAGCCGGTGCGCGCGGGGCAGCGAACGGTTGACGACGTAGACGCGGTCGATGCCGGCCCGGGTCAGGTGGGCTGCCGACAGGGCTCCCATCGCTCCGGCGCCGACGACGACGGCGGTCTTGCCTCGCAGGCCGCCCAGTTTGGTGTCGGCCATGCCGAGCGCGACCGAGACGACGGAGGCGCCTGCGGCGTCGATGCCGGTTTCGGAATGCACGCGCTTGCCGACGGCCAGCGCACGCTGGGCCAGCTCGTGCAGCACGCGGCCGACGGTGTGGTTGGCCTCGGCGGCGGCGTAGGCGCGACGGACCTGGCCGAGCACCTGCGCCTCGCCGACCACGGCCGAATCCAGCCCGCTGGCCACGGCGAACAGGTGCTCGACGGCGGCCTCGCTGTAGCGGACGTAGGCGTATTTGGTGAGGTCAGGGACCGTCATCCCGGAACGCTCGGCCAGCACCTGGCCGATGGCCGACAGGCCGCCGTGGAAAGCGTCGACGACCGCGTAGACCTCGACGCGGTTGCAGGTCGAGAGCACCATGGCCTCGGTCACCAGCGGCGACTGCAGGATCTGGTCGACGATCTTGACTTGCTCGGATTCGTCGGTGCTGAGCTGTTCCAGAACCGAGACCGGCGCGCTGCGGTGCGACACACCGAAGAGCAGGACGCTCACGGCTGAATCACCTGGCCTGCTCCCTTGCTAACACCGGTGAATTGACTGGTGTCCACCGTAGACGCTTACCTGATGGGCCACCAAATTTACGGCGAAGTCACCCGCCGGCCAGATCCTTGCGCAGCCGGGGCTCGTCGAGTTCCCAGTAGCTGTGTTCGCGGCCGTCGAGCAGGACCACCGGCAGCCGGTCGCCGAACTCTGCTCGTAGCGCGCTGTCGCCCTTGTCCGCTTCGGCGTCGACGTCGGTGGTCGACAGCTCGAAGTCGAGTTCCTTGGCGAGCTGCTTCAGCTGCGCGTGGACCCCGTCGCAGATCGTGCAGCCGGCGCGGGTCAACAGCTGGACGTGACGGCGGCTCATGGCTCCAGTGTTGCAGTTCGGTTCATTTGCAGAGGTTTTGGATGGTCGACCGGTTCCATTCGCAGCGTCATGCGTTGGATCATTTCGGTCGCCAGCGAGGCCCGTCGGTTACGGGCTTCGAATCCGATAATGTCCGTCCGCAGGGCTGTAACGGATTGCAATGGTGAATACCGGAAGCGGTGATCGGCGATACCATCGCAGCATGTCGGAATATCCGCCAAGGGGGCCTTCTGCCGCGAACGGTCCAAGTGGGCACCCAGTCGCGCCGACCGGATTTCCTGGTGCTGCGGCCGGACCGCCCGTGTGGCCATCTCCGTCGCGTGGGCAATCCCGCTGGCCAACGTTCCTTGCCTTGGCGCTTGCGCTTGTCGCTTCAGGCCTCGCGATTGTTGGGTGGTTTCGCCCCTCACCACAACCGGCAGCGACGCCCTCCAAGACTCCGACGTACACGGAGCAGCAGGTTTCCGATGCGAAGGCACGCGCGTGCGCAGCAGTCGAAACGACACATAAAGGAGTCGCGCTGCAATCCGGCGCAAACAAACAAGGTGCGGTGAGCAGCGACCCGGCCCTTGCTGAAGGACAATCGGCCAATGCGCGACTCTCAATAATTAGCGGAAGTTGGTATCTACGGGATCATTTGGATCCCGCCACGCCGCAACCGCTTGCCGACACGATCCGTCATTTATCTACTGTCATGCTCGATATAGGGGCGAACTATTTGGCTGGCGCGAGAGATGCGGACCAAGCCCAATCTGCCCTTTTAAGCGACGGTGACTCTACATTCGCGCGTGCACTGGAGTTGTGCAAGTAGTGGCCGCGAACAATGGTAATCCGTGGTTCCACGTAATGGTGGGTCAATGGTGGACCCCTGAAGCAGATCTCGGTACTTTGACGGTAGCGGCGAATAAGCGACACATGACGTCCAATGCTTGGCAACATTTCTCGGACGATTTGCGCCAACAATTGACTGGGTCGCTCAGCCCGGATACTCAGAAAGGTATGACGGCCGATAATCTGCGTGAGGCATTTACATGGGGCGCAGATCAGGCCGCTGGCGTTGCGAAAACGAACGGCATCATCAGCGACTCTCACGGCACTGCCCACCGATGCGCCAGCGAGCTTAATTCGCGGTTAAAAACGATTGCCGACGAGGGCAAATCAGAAATTGACCAGATCCAACAGTCCAAAGATCTGCCTCCGGTGAAACTGGGCAAAATTGTAGAGGTGGTGATGCGTTGCCAACAGGACGCGAATTCCGCGGCGGCGCCGAGCACTCAGAACGTCTTTGAAGCAATGCAGAACATTCTCGACCAGCGAGGGATCCCCGTTAGTGCGCGCCAATTCGCCCAGCAGCACGGCATCGACACAACCCGCATGCTCGGCTCTCCAAATAAGGAGACCATTACAAATCAAGTGAAAGGCCTCCTTGGCGAAGGCGGCCCTCCCCAAGCCCCGCCACCCGGAGACTCACCGCAGACATTCGGATCCAGAACGGAGGAGCCCGCTCCTGTAGCGACTTTCTCACCGGCGGACTCACGAACGTTTGGCCCAGAATCGCAGGGTCAGGAGCCTCTTGCAGCACCAGCAGGCTTCGGACCCCAATCCTTCGGACCTCAATCCTTCGGGGCCCAAAGCCAGGGTCAACTTCCCGGAAATCCCGCGGCAGCAGG
>NZ_DATNJW010000312.1:0-16479 GCF_035603715.1 Mycobacterium sp.
TGAAGCGGCGGTGGTGGGGGTGGTGCCGCCGCAATACGGGGCGGAGGGGGTGGTGGTGGCGGAGGTGCTGACCGTGGCACGGGGCCCGGCATTGGCCGCGGTGGCGGCGGCCGATTGTGGTGAATGGGGCGCGGTGGTGGAGCTGCGGGCCGCATCGGTGGCGGCGGCGGGGCCTGCAGTGGCGGTGGAGGCGGGGCCGCGAGCTGGAAGACCAGCCGTGGCCCGTATTGCGGATCACCGAGGGTGATCGCTCGACCGTCGTGGATGAAGACGGTCGACATCCGCACGCCGTCCACATAAATCCCGGCTTCGCTGCGATCCACGGCGATCCACTGGTCGCCGTTGTAATGCAGCACCACCAGCGGCGGGGTCGCCGACGGGCCCGCAGCGTCGAGGCGGATGTCGGCGCTGGTATCGAGCCCGACGGTCACATCGCGGCCGGTGGGGAAGGTGTACCTACGAGGGCCAAGCCAGACGATCAAGGTGGGGCCGAACGTTGCCGTCGACACAGCCACCCCCTTTGCCGCCCACAGTCTTGAGTCGAAAGACCATTATCCAGCCGCCATCATGCGCCGAGAACCGGCCGTAGGCTTAGGCGCCGGCCAAAGGCCGGCGGGGGCCGCTAGCGGGATGCACCCGGACGTGGGGCGGCCGCCGCATCCTCGAGCAGGCGGCGCAGCACGGTCACCGCCTCGTCCAGGATCTGTCGATCCGCGTCATTGAGGCGGGCGAGCTGCGGCTCGATCGCACTGGCGCGATCGGCCCGGACTCGATTAAGGGTCTGTAAACCCTCGGTCGTGATCCGGATGCGGACCGCCCGGGCGTCGCGGGCGTCCACGGTTCGGGTAACCAGACCGGCGTCTTCAAGCCTGCGCACCTGCGTGGTCATCGTCGGCTGGGAGCAGTGATCCACCGCGGCCAGGTCGCAGATTCGCGCCTCACCGTGGGCGTCTATGGTCGACAGCAGGCGGGCTTGTGCGGCCGGCAATTGCATCTGAATGCGTTGGGTGGCATAGCGATTGAGTCGCGCGACCACAGCGAGCAGATCCGCGCCCAGCCCGGCGACAGCCTCCTCGGCCGCGCCACGCTGCGTGGTTACGGATGACGTCATCCCCCCATAGTTTCATAGCTAGACTATCTAGACCACTCACCGGCCTATTTCTGCCGTTAACTGAAATGAACCGCCAATGTTTGCTAAAGGGGAATGCCCCTGACAGCTGGCAGAATCGATGAGATGAACGCGACTCGCTCGGCGTCGGGGACTCCTGGTTCCCGATCGCTGCGTCCCGGCGAACTCGCGCAGTCCTCGGTCATGGCCGCATTGTGCGCGGCCATCGCGATCATTTCCATCGTCGTCCCGTTCGCCGGTGCGCTGTCGTTGCTGGGCACTGTGCCGATGGGATTGCTGGCTTACCGCTACCGCTTCCGCGTGCTGATCGCCGGGACCGTGGCCGCCGGTTTGATCGCCTTTTTGATCGCCGGCCTCGGCGGCTTGATGACGGTCGGCCACAGCGCCTACGTGGGCGGACTGACCGGGGTCGTCAAACGGCGGCAGCGCGGCACCGGGACGGTGATCGTCGTTTCCATCATCGCCGGGGCGGTCTTCAACGCGTTCGCGGTCGGGGCGCTGGCGCTTCTTTCTCGGCTGCGGCACCTGATCTTCGATGCGATCACCGCCAACATCAACGGGGCCGCGGCCGTGCTGACGGGAATCGGGCGCTTCGTGACCGAGCATTCATTCCCGCTGAGCGGACGCATCAGGGATGTACTCGACACGACAGCCCACGGGCTCCAATGGTTCCTCGGCGAGGCGCTGCACTACTGGCCGTGGCTGATCTTCGCCAACGGCACCGTCTCGATTGTGGTCGTATCGCTGATCGGGTGGTGGGCGCTGTCGCGGGTACTGAATCGGATGCGCGGCATTCCCGACGTGCACAAACTGGACGCACCGCGGGACACCGCACCCATCGGGCCGGTCCCGGTGCGGCTGGACGAGGTCCGCTTCCGCTATCCGAATACCGATCACGACGCGCTGCGCCCGGTCAACCTGGAGGTCACGGCCGGCGAACATTTGGCCATCACCGGGGCCAACGGTTCTGGGAAGACCACGCTGATGCTGGTGCTGGCCGGCCGGGAACCGACATCGGGCACCATCGAGCGCCCCGGGTCGGTGGGGCTGGGCCGGTTGGGTGGCACCGCGGTGGTCATGCAGCATCCGGAAAGTCAGGTGCTGGGCACCCGGGTCGCCGACGACGTGGTGTGGGGTCTGCCGCCCGGGACAACCACCGACGTCGCCCAGTTGCTCCGCGAAGTCGGCCTGGAATCGCACGCCGAACGCGACACCGGAAGTTTGTCCGGGGGTGAGTTGCAGCGGCTGGCGGTGGCGGCCGCGCTAGCCCGCGAGCCCGCCATGCTCATCGCCGATGAAGTCACCAGCATGGTCGACCAAGAGGGCCGTGAAGCGCTGCTCGGCGTGTTATCCGGCCTGAAGCAGCGGCACCGGACGGCGCTGGTGCATATCACGCATTACAACAACGAAGCCGAGTCCGCCGATAGCACAATCAATCTCAGCGAGTCCGGAGACAACACCAGCATGGTCGAGACGGTTCCTGTGCCAGTGGCGACACCGGCGATGGGGCACGAGTCTGGACCGGCAATCCTCGAGGTCACCGGCGTAAGCCACGAATACAACAGTGGAACGCCGTGGGCCAAGGCTGCGCTGCGCGACGTCAACTTCGCGGTGCACCAAGGCGATGGCTTGTTGATCCACGGCGGTAACGGCTCGGGCAAGTCGACGCTGGCGTGGATTCTTGCCGGGCTCACGGTACCGACCACCGGCTCCTGCCTGCTTGATGGCCGGCCCTCGCACGAACAGGTCGGCGCGGTCGCGCTGTCGTTTCAGGCGGCGCGACTGCAGCTGATGCGCAGCCGGGTTGACTCGGAAGTGGCTTCGGCGGCGGGCTTTTCGCCCAAGGACCAGGACCGGGTGGCGACCGCGCTGGCCGTCGTCGGGTTGGACAGTACGTTGGCCAAGCGGCGCATCGATCAGCTCAGCGGAGGCCAGATGCGCCGGGTCGTGCTGGCCGGTCTGCTGGCACGGTCGCCGCGGGCGCTGATTCTCGACGAGCCGTTGGCCGGCCTCGACGCTGTCACCCAGAGCGGTTTGGTGCGATTGCTCGAGGAGCTGCGCCGTGAGCAGGGTCTGACTGTCGTGGTGATTTCCCACGACTTCGGTGGGTTGGAGGAGCTCTGCCCGCGCACATTAGATCTGCGTGACGGTGTGCTGCACGCGGTCACGGCGGCAGCTGGGGGAGTGTCGTGACTACGGCGCTACCCGATGAACGATCCGAACGCCGGCCGTCGCGTTCGGTCGTACTGCTGCGTCCGGTGCCGGGCAGCTCCGTGGTGCACGACCTGTGGGCCGGCACCAAACTGCTCGCGGTCGCCGGCATTTCGGTGCTGCTGACGTTCTACCCGGGGTGGATCGCCATCGGACTGGTGGCCGCGCTCGTGCTGACGGCGGTCCGGCTCGCGCACATTCCGCGTGGCGTGCTTCCCACTGTGCCGCACTGGTTGTGGATGCTGCTGGCGCTTGGCGGGATGTCGGCGGCGTTCGCCGGCGGCAGCCCGACGATTCACGTGGGCGGAGTTCCGATCGGATTGGGCGGGCTGCTGAACTTCCTGCGGGTCACCGCGTTGTCGTTCGTGTTGCTCGGCCTGGGTGGGATGGTGTCGTGGACCACCAATGTCGCCGAAATTGCGCCTGCAGTAGCGGCTTTGGGTCGGCCGCTGAGGTGGTTACGGGTTCCTGTCGACGAGTGGGCCGTCGCCATCGCGCTGGCGTTGCGCGCATTTCCGATGCTGATCGACGAATTTCGGGTGCTCTACGCCGCGCGCCGGTTGCGGCCCAAGCGGGTCGCCGACACCCGCAGGGCACGCCGTCGACGCTGGGCGCTGGAAGTGGTCGACCTTCTCACCACGGCTCTCACGGTGACGTTGCGGCGGGCTGACGAGATGGGCGACGCCATTACCGCGCGCGGTGGGATCGGCCAGATCTCGGCGCTGCCGTCACGGCCGAAGCAGGCCGACTGGATAGCGCTCGGGATCACGGTCGCGGTGTGTGCCGCGGCGATTGCGCTCGAAGTTCCCCTCGGGCGCTAGCCGCGCGCGGCCGCGTTTGCCGCTTCCTGGGCCCGGTGCAGGGTCGTCGCGATATCGCTACGACCCAAGAACATCTCGTCGAAATAGGGTTTGATGGCCTGATACCCGGCGGCGAAGCCGGTGCCGCCGGGAGCGGCGATGCGCGGGCCGTTGAGAACGTCGAAGAACGGCCTGATGTCGACACCTTTGCTCAACCAGTGATCGAAGCAGGCCTTCTGGGCTGCGGTGACCGCAGGAATGGCGCTGCCCTGACGGCCGAGGTACTGGTTGCCCTCGGTACTGCCCATCCAAGCCAGCACCTGACGCACCGCATCAGGGTGTGGGGAGGCCGAATTGCCCGCCGCGGCAATGCCGTTGGTGACGCTGACCCGACCCTTCGGGCCCGCGGGCATCATCGCGATGCCCCAGTGGAAGTTGGCTTGCCCGGCGATCGCGGCCAAGTTGTAGGTGCCGGATTGAAACAGCGCCATCTTGCCGGCCAGGAACTGGTTGCGGGAGAAGTCGCCGTTCTCGTTGGTGTCCGAGGCCGGCGGCGCAACGTGGTCGGCGTCGATCAGCTTCACCAGATAGGTGAAAGCCTCGACGGCAGCGGGGTTATCGAACGCGAACCGATCACCGTCCTGGAAGACGCCGCCCGCCGATCCGATGTAGTTGAGGTAGATACCCTGCGCGTCGTTAGCGGCGTTGTACGCCCACCGCCGGATCCGGTTGGGATCAAAACCCGGTGTGCCCGCGGAACGTCCGTCCACGTCAACGGTCAGCCGGGCCAGCAGCGGTCGTAGTGTGTCGTCGCCAGCCGGGCCCCACCGCAGTGTGGTCAGCGTGGCGGGGTCGACTCCCGCCGCGGCGAGCAGGTCCGCGTTGTAATACAACGCGATACCTGCGTCGGTGAGTTGAGGAACCGCCCACAGCTTCGCGTCTCGGGTGAACTGCTGGACTACCGACGACTCCCACGTCGATGCAACCCGTGGCCCGAAGGTTTTCCCGACATCTATCAATCGGCCGCTGTCGGCGTATCCGGCGAGGTAGGCGTTGGACAGCCAAAAAATGTCGTCGGCCGTGCCGCCGGCGACGTCGGTCCGCAGAGTGTTGAAGTAGGTGGAATACGAGACGACATCGGTCTGGACTTCGATGTCGGGGTGTGTCCGGGTGAACGCGGCAAACGACAGTCGATATGCCTTGGCGACCTGCTGATCCCACAGTCGCACGGTCACAACGGTTTTGCCGCTGGGCGGTTGGGCCGTCACGTCCAGCAGCACCGCCGCAGCGGCCAGCAACGCGGCGACCAGCACCCAGCCCAGGGCGAACAGTGTGGAAAACCGCGGCCGGGTCACTTGAGCCCCGTGACGATGATCGACCGCACGATGTGTCGCTGGAAAATCAGGAACAAGACCAGCAGTGGCACTACCGCAGCGCCCACCGCGGCCATCACCAGAGTCCACTGCGCGTTGTAGCGGGATTGCAGCGCAGCCGTCGCCACCGTCAACACCTGCCATTTGGTGCCGCTGGTGATGATCAGCGGCCACAGGAAGTGGTGCCATTCCGATACCACGGTGATCAGCATCAGCGTCACGATCACCGGCCGACTGGACGGCACGACCACGTGCAAGATCACATCCAGCGTGGTGGCGCCGTCCAGGTAGGCGGCGTTGATCAGGTCATCCGGGATGGTACGAAAGTGTTGACGTAGCAAAAAGATTGCGTACGGAGAGCCGAAGACGAACGGCAACACCAAGGCCCAGAATGTGTTCCGCAGCCCCAGTTGCGCCATCATCAGATACAGCGGCACCACCGTGACGCTGCCCGGCACCATCAAGGTCGCGAGATACACCCAGAAAAGTCCGTCTCGGCCGGGAAAGCGCAGCCGGGCGAACGCATACGCGGCCAGCACCGATGAGCTCAGCTGTCCAAGCAGACTCACCGCTGTCATCAACGCCGTCACCGCCAGGGCCCGGCCGAAACCCGCGCCGCCGAGGTCGGCGTAATTCGACAGCGTCGGCGGCCGCGGCCACTTCAACGGCGTGCCGGTCGCGAACTGATGCGCCGACGTGAATGAGGTAAGCAGGCCGAGTCCGAACGGCGCCAGCGTGATGACCGCGCCCACCGCCAGGCCCAGGTAAACCAGTGCAGCCGAGGGCTTTTTAAGTGAGGTCATAGCTGATCCGACGTCGGAAGTACAGATGCTGAACGAGGGTGATGGTGACCAGGATGACGAACAGCACCACCGCCATCACCGACGCCCGGCCGATGGCCGCGGCTCCGAATGCCTCGGCGTAGATGCGGTGCGCGACCAGATCCGTGCGGTTCTGCGGCCCGCCGCCGGTCAACGCATAGACCGTGTCGAAGACCTGTGCGGCACTGATGACGCCGGTGACCAATACAAAGAACATGGTCGGCCGCAGCATCGGCAGGGTGATGCGCCGGAATCGCTGCCAGGATGTCGCGCCGTCGATGCGCGCCGCGGAGTGGATCTCGGTGGGGATGGCCAGGATGCCGGCGAGGAAAAACAGCGAGACGTATCCGACGTTGCTCCACACGACGACCGCCGACACCACCGGCAGAGCCAGCCCGGGATCGGTGAGCCATTCGATGCGATGCCCGAGCACCGTGCTCACGGCGCCGTCGGTGGGTGCCAGAATCCAGCGCCACAGCACCGCGATCGCCAGCGGGACGCTGATCCACGGCAGTACGTAAATCGTGCGGAACAAACCGCTGCCGGGCAGATCGCGGGCCAGCAGCGCGCCGACGGCCAAGCCGAGCGCGGTCTGCACTGGGACCACGATCGCCACGAACGCACATGTCACCAGCAGCGAATTGCCGAACGTCTTGTCGGTGAGCACCGAGCGCCAATTCCGCCCTCCGACATACTCGATCGGCCCGAGCAGGTCCCAACGATGCAGGCTCAGCCACACCACCACCAATATCGGCAGGAGCAGGAACGTCACCACACCGAACAGGCTCGGTGCAATCAACGCATACGCCAACGCGGTCGATCGGCGCCTGGCGGTCACCGCAGCGTCACCCACACCAGTATTAAACCGGTCGATACGGTAGGTGTCGTGACACCGAACCGCGGGATCGATGCCGACTTCCTCAGCCTGCCGCGCCACGAACTCGCCGATGCCGCGCTAGCTGCTGCCACCGCGGAAGGGGCCAGCCACGCCGACCTGCGAATTCACCGGCTGGTCAGCGAGATCATCCAATTGCGCGACGGCGAGTTGGAGACCGCGGTGGTCAACCGCGAGATCGGCCTGGCCGTCCGGGTGGTCGTCAACGGCACCTGGGGCTTCGCGTCGCACGCCGAGCTGTCACCGGAAGTCGCCGCCGCGACCGCCCGGCGCGCGGTGTCGGTGGCTCGCACGCTGGCCGCGCTGAACACCGATCGCGTCGAACTGGCGCCCGAGCCGGTCTACGCCGACGCCACCTGGGTCTCGAGCTATCGCATCGACCCGTTCACCGTGCCGCTGGCCGACAAGATCGCGGTGCTCGACGAATACTCCGGCAGGCTGTTGGCGGCCGACGGCGTCGATCATGTGTCGGCCATCCTGCAGTCGGTCAAAGAGCAGACCTTCTACGCCGACACCGCCGGCTCGTCGATCACGCAGCAACGGGTCAGGGTTCAGCCACGCCTGGAGGCGGTCACCGTCGACACCGCCGGCGGCGGGTTCGACTCGATGCGCACGCTGGCACCGCCGATGGGGCGCGGCTGGGAGGTGCTGGCCGGCGACGACGTGTGGAACTGGACCGACGAGCTCGCTCAACTGCCGTCCGAGCTGGCCGAGAAGATGAAGGCACCCAGCGTCGCGGCCGGCCCGACCGATCTGGTGATCGACCCGACCAACCTGTGGTTGACCATCCACGAATCCATCGGCCATGCAACCGAATACGACCGGGCCATCGGCTACGAGGCGGCGTACGCCGGCACATCGTTCGCCACCCCCGACAAGCTCGGCACGCTGCGCTACGGATCGCCGATGATGAACGTGACCGCCGACCGGACTGTCGAATTCGGCTTGGCCACAATCGGTTACGACGACGAGGGTGTTGCCGCCCAGAGTTGGGACTTGGTGCGCGACGGGATCTTCGTCGGCTATCAACTGGACCGGGTGTTCGCACCGCGGCTGGGCGAACCCAGGTCCAACGGCTGCTCCTATGCGGATTCGCCACACCACGTGCCGATCCAGCGGATGGCCAACGTGTCGCTTCAGCCCGGCCTCGAAGGCTTCAGCACTCCCGACTTGATCTCCCGGATTGACGACGGCATCTACATCGTCGGCGACCGGTCGTGGTCAATTGATATGCAGCGCTACAACTTCCAGTTCACCGGACAGCGGTTCTACCGCATCCGGCACGGACGTCTGGACGGTCAGCTGCGCGATGTCGCCTATCAGGCCACCACCACCGACTTCTGGAATTCGATGGAGGCCATCGGCGGCCCGTCGACCTGGCAACTGGGCGGAGCGTTCAACTGCGGCAAGGCCCAGCCCGGTCAGGTGGCCGCGGTGAGCCATGGCTGCCCGTCGGCGCTGTTTCGTGGGGTCAACGTGCTCAACACGCGCGTCGAGGCCGGCCTGTGATCGGCGCGCAGCAGGTCGTCGACATTGCACTGGACGCTGCCGCTCGACTCGGCGGCGCCGAGGAGACCATCGTGCTGGTCGGCGACCGCGTCGCGACGTCACTGCGGTGGGCGAACAACTCGATGACCACAAACGGCGTATCGACGGGTCGCAACACCACGGTCATTTCGATTGTCCGACAAGGTGATACCGCGCGGGTCGGAACCCTGACCTCGGCCGAAGTCGACCCGTCGGCGATCGAGGATTTGGTCGCAGCATCGCAGGCCGCCGCCGCGTCGGCGCCCGAGGCCCGCGACGCGGCGCCGCTGTTGAACGGCAACACCGCGCCGGCCGACTGGGACGCGCCGATTCCGGGGACCGGACCTGAGGTGTTCGCGCACCTCACCGATCCGCTGGCTCACGGATTCCGCGGCGCCGAACAGCTGTACGGCTTCGCGCAACACGCGCTGGAGACGACGTTTCTGGCGACGTCGAGCGGACTGCGGCGTCGCTCCACCCAGCCGACCGGTTCGGTGGAGATCAACGCCAAACGCGACGGCGCCAGCGCTTGGGTAGGCGTCGGAAGCCCCGACTTCGCCAGTGTGCCAACGGATTCACTGCTCGAGCAGCTGTCGATGCGACTGGATTGGGCCAAGCGCCGCGTCGAGGTGCCGGCCGGGCGTTACGAAACGATCCTGCCGCCGTCGGCGGTAGCCGACATGATGATCTACCTGGCATGGTCGATGAGCGGCCGCGGCGCGCAAGAGGGCCGCACCGCGCTCAGCGCGCCCGACGGCGGAACCCGGGTGGGGGAGAAGCTCACCGATTTGCCGCTGACGCTGTACTGCGATCCCACGGCGGCCGGGCTGACGTGCACGCCGTTCGTCGCGACGTCGACATCGTCGGAGACGCTGTCGATCTTCGACAACGGGCTGAACATCGGCCGAGTGGACTGGATCCGCGACGGGGTGATCAATGCTTTGGCCTACCCGCGGGCCGCGGCCGACGAGTTCGGCGCCCCGGTCGCCGTCGCCGCCGACAACATCTTGATGACCGGCGACAGCACCGATCTTGCTGACATGATCGCGGCGACCGAGCGTGGGTTGTTGTTGACCACGTTGTGGTACATGCGCGAGGTCGATCCCACCACGCTGCTGCTGACCGGGCTGACCCGTGACGGCGTCTACCTGGTCGAAGACGGTGAAGTGACCGCGGCGGTCAACAATTTCCGCTTCAACGAGAGCCCGTTGGATCTGTTGCGGCGGGCCAGCCAGGCCGGCGTCAGCGAGCCGACGCTGCCGCGGGAATGGGGCGACTGGGTCACTCGAGCGGCAATGCCGTCGCTGCGGATTCCGGACTTTCACATGTCATCGGTGAGCCAGGCGACATAATCCATCTGTGGTGTTACACGACGAACTGACCCGACTGGTGGCATTGTCGCCCGGTGACGGTCGCACGACCGCGCTGGTGCGGCGGATATGTGCGCGGACCCTCGGACTACCTGCGCTTCCCGCCGAGGGCGCGGGACGGGATGGCTACGCTGTCGTCGCCGAGTTCGCCGAGCAATTCAGCACTGACGTCACGGGTATCAGCGTCGAGCAGCGCTCCAGGCTGTGGAAGGTACTGGGGGACGACACCTTTGGTGTCGTCACGCAGATATACATCGCCGACTTCGTGCCGCGGGTGCGCGCCGGGCTCGAGGCACTGGGCGTCGGTGACGAGTACCTCGGGTGGACTGTCGGTCCTGTCGCGTGGGACCACGCCACCGATCCGTCTGACCTCGTGTTCAACGAGTTTCTGCCGACGGTGGCCCGGCAACGCGAGCTTGATGCGCTGACCGCAGAGGTGGTGCGGTTACGCGGCGCGGCGCAGCACAACTGCCGGCTATGCAAGTCGCTGCGCGAGACGACGGCGCTGGACGCGGGCGGGTCGGAGACGCTATACGGCGACATCGAGAAGTTCGAGGCGTCGGCCCAGCTGACCGAGCATCATAAGGCGGCGCTGCGGTATGTGGACGCGCTGATCTGGTCGCCCGGTCTGATCGACGACGGTGTCGCGGACGGGGTGCGTGCGCACTTCTCCGACGCCGAGGCGGTGGAGCTGACCCTCGATGTGATGCGCAACGCCAGCAACAAAGTCGCGGTGGCGTTGGGCGGCGATGCGCCGCGCGTTGAGCAGGGCACAGAGCAGTATCTCCTTGATGTCGACGGTCAGACAGTGTTCAGCTGACGTGACCTAGGCGATTTGCTGTTCGGCCAACGCGATCCGCAGCCGTTGGCGCGCACGTGACGCTCGCGACATCGCGGTGCCCACCGGGATGTTCAGAATCTCGGCGGTCTCCGCGTAGGTGTAGCCGTGGACGTCGGCGTAGTACACCGCGGCCCGGAAGCCTTCCGGTAAATCTTGCATCGCTGCTTGAATCTGGCTGCCGGGCAACGCTTCCAGGACTTCCGCCTCCGCAGAGCGCAGTCCAGCAGGGGCGCGTGCGGCGCTAGAGGCCAGATCCCGCTCGGTGATTTCCTCGACAGAAACCTCCGCCGGACGGCGCTGCTTTCTGCGGTACGTGCTGACCCAACGGTTGTAGAGAATCCGGAAGAGCCACGCCTTGGCGTTGGTGCCTTCTTGGAACGTATGAAAACCCGAGTATGCGTCCAGCAGGGCATCTTGCAGCAGGTCCTCGGCGTCGGCGTCGCAACGAGTCAGGCGTCGAGCTCCGCGGGATAGGACGTCAAGGACGGGTCCGGCTTCGCCGGCGAATCGTTCGGCGAGACTCTCGTACGTGTCGGACGTGCCTCGTATGGACGTGATTGTCACGATCAGTCTCCAAATTCTGGCGGGGAAGCCCACAAGGGCGGTCCAGATCAGAGTCACGGTTGCGAAGCGGGCGCGCGCCCTTGAAAGTCCGTAGTCCTGGGTCCGTAGTTCAGGGTCGGGTGTGCGGCCTAGCTGGCCCACGACACGGTGCGGAGCTGGCGACGCGACGTGATGCCGAGCTTGACGAACACTTTTCTGAGGTGCCATTCGACGGTGTGCGTGCTGATGAACAACTGCGCACCGATCTCCTGGTTTGTCAGCCCTTCTGCGGCGAGTCGTGCGATCTGTGCCTCTTGGGCTGTCAGCTCATCGCCGGAATTCACCGGTTGCTTGCGCACCTTCTCGCCGATGGCCACCAGTTCGCGGCGGGACCGCTCCGCAAAGGCGTTGGCGCCCATTCGGGTGAACATCGCGTGGGCCTCGGTGAGGTGTCGACGCGCATCGAGTCGCCGGTTCAACCGGCGCAGCCACTCCCCATAGCGCAGATGAGCGCGAGCCAAATGTACGACGATGCTGGTTCGCTCCAAGCGTTCGATGGCTTCGGTGAACAGACTCTCGGCGAGTTGATCGTCGGCTACCAGGGCTCGCGCACTCGCCAAAACCCCTAGTCCCCAGTCGGTTGCGCTGGCGCCTGCGCGTTCTTCGAGCTGACGTATGGCGGCCGCGGCCGTTGCCCGCTCGCCCGTGTGCACCGCAGCTTCGATCAGTTCGATCAAGCACCACCCGTAGAAGCCAAGATCCTCGTGTTCACATGCCTCGCGAGCGGCGATGAATGCCTGTTCGTATCGGCCGAGTCCGTTGTAGAGCACGGCGGTGACGAACCCGGCCAGGCCGAGCAGTCGGCCCTCGCCTCTGGTGCTTCCCTCTGCGGTCGCTGCCTCGATCAAGCCGACCGCGTCGGCCGGGATCCCGCGCCAGGCAGTCAATAGCAACGCGTCGTATTTGAGTGGCGCGTAGCCCGTGGCCGCAGTGATCGAAGCTGCTTCTTCGATAATTCTTGCCGCCGTAACGAATTCGCCCGCCAGCACATGAGCTCTCGCCTGGTAGGCGAGTGCTCGCGGAATTATGGCCAGTGCACCGGCGTCACGAGCGTGCCGGACGATGTCGGTGGCCAGTTGACGGTAGATCGCGTCGTCCCAGAGTTCGGCGGCGGCGGTCTCCTGCACAACTGGGAAGGCCAGCGACATCCAGTGCAGTATCTGGCTATTCGTCTGGGCGCAGATGTCCTGAAGCGTTGATCGCAGCACAGCGCGGCCGCTGCTCACGTCGCCAGCGATTCGGTCGGCCATGCCGCTCAACAGCAAGTCGATCGGCTGATGCAGTTCTGATGCCGGGCCAACCGCTGCGCGGGCAGCCTCGGCCGCATTCGCCAGTGCGTCGGGCTCACCGGATCGACCGGCGTACATGGCTGCGGCGAGCGCCTCGAGGTAGGTCTCGCGGGCTAGATCGTCATCAAGGTTTTCCAGCCGCTTGGCGGCGTCGAGAAGTTGCGACGCGGGCCCGGCAAGCTGAGGGGCGCTGCTATCACCCCCGCGGTTGCGGGCAAAGTCCATCTGAGCGCGTAAACGAGCCACTTGGCCGCGTTGGAGGTTGGACAGCACGCCTAGTTCGGCGATTGCGAGTAGGTCGTGTGCAGCCTGGGGCGCTGCCGCATCTCCCTTGGCCTGCGCCGCGGCGATTGCCCTGGAAACGCGCCGGGCCGGGTCCAGAGTCAAGGCGGTCGCGCGCTCCAAAAAAGCTGCCGCCGCGGCGATGCCGCCTCTGCTCTGGGCGCGGCCGGCTGAGGTTTCCAGCTCCGCGGCGACCGCATCGTCGGGTCCCGCCGTGGCATAGGCGGCGTGCCATGCTCGACGGTCGGGGTCCGAGCGTGGATCCGTCGCGTCGGCCAATGCCCGATGTATTGCTCTGCGGTCAGCCAGGTCTGCGGCGCGGTAGGCGGCTGAGCGCAGCAGCGGGTGGTGAAAGCGCATGCGCGGACCAAACTCGATCACCCCGGCGGCTTCTGCCGGTGCCAGTGCGTCGACCGGGATGCCCAAATTGGCCGCCGCGCGCAGAAACAACGCGGCGTCGCCAACTGGCTCGGCGGCGGCGACAAGGAGCAACCGTTGGGTGTCGACGGGAAGCGACGCGATGCGGTGCACGAAGCTTTCCTCCAGCTGTCCCGCCGAGCGGTGCACAGCCAGATTCCCGAAACCGCCGGCCAGATCGACCGCGGAGTGGTTTCGCGGCACCTCGAGCAGCGCCAGCGGAATGCCCCGCGTCTCAGCGACGATGCGGTCGCGCACCCGCTCATCGATCCGCCCGGGTATGACGGAGCTCAACAGGTCGCGGGCTTCGCCGCCAGATAGCCCGTTGATCGCGAGCTCGGGCAGCCCGGCCAACGCCTGCGCGCCGCCGTCGCGGGCCGCGAAGACCAGTGCGACTGGCTCGGCCAACAGGCGCCGCGCGACGAACGAGAGCGTCTGCAGCGACACCTGGTCGAGCCACTGCGCGTCATCGATGATGCAGAGCAGGGGTTGGTCGCTGGTAGCGGCGGCCATCAAGCTCAGCACCGCCAGCCCGACCAGGAAGCGGTCGGGCGTCGCTCCGACTCCGCGGCCAAAGGCGACATTCAGGGCTTCGCGCTGCGGCGGCGGCAACTCGTCGAATCGATCCATCAGCGGTGCGCACAGCTGCTGGAGGCCGGCGAATGCGAGCTCCATGTCCGACTGCACACCCGCCACCTGGACACAGCGAAATTCGGACGCCTGCTCTGACACGTAGCCGAGCAAGGCGGTCTTTCCGACGCCAGCTTCGCCGCGGAGAACCAAAACCTGATGGCTACCTGCTTGGACTGTCGAGACCACCCCGCGCAGCGTCTCGCATTCGGCCGTGCGACCGCGCAGACGTTGCCCCCGGCCCTGGCTCGACATACTCTCCACCGCGTCTGGTTCCAGTGGACCTCAGCCGGTTTGATGTCGGGACTGATGGCTGGTCCGGACCTGATGGTAGTGAGCTCTCTCAGCGAGGTCTACGCAGTCGCGCGTCCGGGCCCCTCCGTATCTGCAATTTCTGTCCTAACCGCCCACGAATGTGACGGTCTCCTCGAGCGGTGCGCGGCCGGTGCGGGCGTAACTGACGGATACGTCTTCGTACCCGATCGACATGCCACAGAAGAGGATGCGCCCGTCCGGGGGTGAGACGACCTCCGCGACGGACTTGCGAGTTTGCGACCACGCCATCTGGGGGCAACTGTGCAAGCCCTCGGCGCGCAGCAGCAGCATCACGGTCTGCAGGTACATGCCGAGGTCCGCCCATTGCGGCAGGCCCATGTCGCGGTCGATGTAGCAAAACAGCGCGGCGGGCGCGCCGAAGCAGTCCCAGTTGGCGATGGCGGCTCGTTGACGGGCCTCCAAGTCCTCGCGCGCAATGCCAAGTGCGCCGTAACGCTGCTTGGCGAATGCGGCTCGGCGCTCGCTGTAAGGGGACTTCAATTCGCGCGGGTACATCTCGAACTCCCGCTCGTCCCAGGGATCGCCTGCTCCTACTCGATGTATGGCGAGCAGTTTGAGCTGCACCAGTGGCGCACCGGTCAAAACGTAGATGTGCCAGGGCTGGAGGTTGGATCCCGACGGCGCCCAAGCCGCGGCCGACAGCACCCGCTCCAGCACCTCTTTCGGTATGGGCTGGTCGGTGAATCCGCGAACGGCGCGTCGGCTTGTTACTGCCTCGTAGATGTCCACCAACGCCGTCTCTTCTACGTTGCTCAATTGGCTTGGCGCCGTAAGGGTTCGGCTACGCCTTGGCCGCCGTCTCGAGAACCCAGTCCTCGAACCTGGTGGTGGACAGTTTCGCGCCGTCATCGGGAACGAGGGTGCGTTCTTCGATTGCGACGCCCCAATACTTCGCAGCAGGATCGGCGACTACTTCGCGAGGATCCCCGTGGGCGGTCAGCGCGATGCGGATGAGATCGGGAAGCGGATACGCGTGCGGTCCGCCTATCTCGCTGATGCCGTTCACCGGGTCACCGACCGCTGCTACGGCAACGGCTTCGGCGACGTCGACTGCAGCCATCGGCTGACAGAGAGCCGACGGCAGACGCACCGTGTTCCCCTCGGTCGCGGAGTCGGCAATGAAGCTAAGGAACTCGAAGAACTGCGTTGCGTGCAGGATCGTGTAAGGAATCGGTCCCGCGCTGATGAGGTCTTCCTGCGTCTGCTTGGCGAGGAAGTAGCCGCTCTGTGCGGCAAGGAAATCGGTGCCGACGACCGACAGCGCGACGTGGTGTTTGACGCCGGCGTCGGCCTCGGCGGCCAGCATGTTCGTCGTTGACTTGGTGAAGAATTCCATCGACGGGGCGTCGTCGAACGACGGCGAGTTCGAGACGTCGGCGACCACTGACGCGCCGACGAGCACGTCGGACAAGCCCTCGCCGGTCACCGCGTTCACACCCGTCGACGGAGCTGCGGCGACGGCATCATGACCTTGTGCGGTCAAGGCCTGCACCACTTTTGACCCAATCAGGCCGGTTCCTCCAATGACGACGATTCTCATGATGAGCCTTCCTTGATCGTGCGGCTGAGAACAGCCGTCCAAACTGGGTTATCTCCGGGGAGCAGGTGGATTGCCGTAGCTCCCTGACTGCCAGAACGGATGCAAGGCCGCGGACTCATCCCGTGGGCTGAAAGTTTTCGAAGGGTTGTCGGAACGATGGCCCTTCGCGGCGTGCATTTGCATGGCACAGTCACGGGCGAATTTGTGCGGGCGCTAATGTCAGGGCCGTGCAAGACCACGACGCCGGAGGCGATGTTCGCAGCTGATCGGATCCGGGGCGGTAGCTCAGTTGGTTAGAGCCGCGGACTCATAATCCGTTGGTCGCGGGTTCGAGCCCCGCCCGCCCCACTGTAGAGAGCCTGGTCAGGCGTTTCCGGTGCTTGACGTCATCCCTGGCGCCCTGTCTTGGCGTGTT
>NZ_DATNJW010000313.1:0-14621 GCF_035603715.1 Mycobacterium sp.
CGGGCCATGGCGACTTGTGGCGTGGCCCGATCCTCGAGGCCACCAGACAAGCGACCGCCCTGGCCGGCTAGAACACGTCACAGCGCGAATCGAGATAGACGCTAGCGCGCAAAAGTCTGAGTAGCGGTGACGCTGACGTCGATCTCGGCGTCGGCTCGCGTCAGCCCGAGATGCTCGCGCAGCGTGCTGCCGCTGTATTCGGTACGGAACCCTGAACGTTCTTGCAGCACTGGGACCACGTGGTCGACGAACTCGTCCAGGCCGTGCGGCGTCAGGTGCGGCACGAAAATGAATCCGTCGCAGGCATCAGACTGGATGTAGCGGTCGATCTCCGCGGCGACGTGATCGGCGGTGCCGACGAACTGCTCACGGCTGCTGACCGCGATGATCAGCTCGCGGATCGAAAGATTCTGTGCCTCAGCGCGTTCGCGGTAACGCCGGGCGACCTCGATCGGGTCGCCGTGCCGGACGCGGCCCTGGGTGATGCTGGTGTCGCCGCTCGGATCATCCTTGGGCAGCGGTCCGTCGGGGTCGTAGTCCGAAAGGTCACGGCCCCATACTTGCTCGAGCATCGCGATCGCCGTCGGGCCGCTGACCTGCTGGCGCCGGATGTAATGCGCTCTGTCGTCAGCCTCCGCGGCGGTATCACCGAGCACGAACGTGGCCGCGGGAAAAACCTTGAGGTCGTCGGGATTTCGTCCGAACGATGCCGCGCGGCCTTTGACGTCGGCGTAATAGCGTTGGCCATCCTCCAATGACCCATGCAGCGTGAACAGCGCGTCGGCGTAGTGGGCGCCGAAGTTGCGACCTTCGTCGGAGTCCCCGGCCTGCAATAGAATCGGGTGTCCTTGCGGCCCAGCGGGCAGCGTCGCAACTCCGCGCACATCGAATTGCGGGCCGTGATGGTCGACCACTGCCACCCGGTCGGGATTGAGATAAGTTCCCGAATCGACATCGGCCAGCACGGCATCCGATGCCCAGCTGTCCCAGAATTCACGTGCCACGCTGAGGAACTCCTCGGCCCGCTGGTAGCGATCGGGATGTTCGAGGAAACCACCGCGCCGGAAGTTCTCACCAGTGAACGCGTCGGACGACGTGACGATGTTCCAGCCCGCGCGGCCGTCAGACAGCTGGTCGAGGGTCGCGAATTGCCTTGCCACCTCGAAAGGTTCGTTGAACGTGGTGTTGATCGTTCCGGTCAACCCCAGCCGGTCGGTGACGGCGGCCAGCGCCGCCAGCACGGTGAACGTGTCCGGCCGGCCCACCACGTCGAGGTCGTAGATCTGGCCACGATGCTCTCGCAGTCGCAGCCCCTCGGCGAGGAAGAAGAAGTCGAAGAACCCGCGTTCGGCGGTGCGTGCCATGTGCGCGAACGAGTCGAACTCGATCTGGCTGCCCGACTCCGGATCGGTCCACACAGTCGTGCTGTTGACGCCCGGGAAATGGGTGGCTAGATGAATGGGTTTGCGCTGCTTGCCTTCCCGTGTACTCATTTGCCGATCCCCCAGCGTTGGGCGAGCAGCTCATGTGAGCGCAGGCGCGCCTGGTGGTCATGGGTCACCGATGTGACGACAAGTTCGTCGGCACCGCTCAGGCGTTGCAGGGCAGACAGCCGCTCGGCGACTTCGTCGGCGTCGCCGACGAATTGAGTCTCCAGCCGGTCCTTGACCACGGGCAGTTGTTCTTCGGTCAGCGGCCGGCAATCACCGGGGGCCGGGTAGGGCACCGCGCCCACCCCGGTGCGGATGGAGTACACCCACGGCCCGTAGCCGGCCGCCAGTTGCCGCGCGGTGGCGCTGTCGTCGGCCACCACGACGTCGGCGGACACCACAACATAGGGCTCCTGCAGTGTCGCCGACGGGACGAACGTGTCCCGGTAGGCCTCGATGGCTTCCAGCGCCGTCGCCGGGGTGATGTGGTAGCTCGCCACGAACGGCAGTCCGTGCGCGCCGGCCAGCCGCCCACTCTGACCCCGCGTACTGCCAAAGATCCAGGGCACCAACCCCGATCGCTCACCCGGCACCGCGTGCACGTCGAATCCGCCGGCCTGGTAGCTGCCGTCGAGCATCGCGAGGACGTCACTGAGTTGATCGGCGAAGTCGGGCGCCACGGCCTCTGGCTGCTGCAGGATTTCCATCGTCGCCATGACACGCTCGGTGTCGAGCAATCCGCGTAGGTCGAACGGCAACGGGATCACCACGCCGTCGACTTCGCGCCACTGCCGGGGTGGTCGATTCTTCGCCGATGGGCTCTTCGGCTTGAACCCGGTATCGCGCCGCTGGCCGCGGCCGAGGCCGAGGTCGATGCGGCCCGGGTAGAAGGCGTCGAGCATGCCGAAGCTCTCCACCACCGCGGCGGCCGTGGTGTGGCCGAGCTGAACCGCCGCCGATCCGACGTGAATTGTGTTGGTAGCGGCCGCAATCTGCCCGATGAGTACGGCCGGCGCGGAGCTGGCCACGCCGACGAAGTGGTGCTCGGCGATCCAGAACCGGCGATATCCCCACTGCTCCGCGCGTTGGGCGAGATCGATCGTGTTGTGCAACGCCGTCGCGGCGTCGCTGCCGGCGCTGATCGGCGACAGGTCCAGGATCGACAGCGGGACGGTGGTCACGGGCGCACCTGCGTGTACCGGTTGGGCGCGACGGGCAGGCCGAGTCGTTCACGCAGCGTCTCGCCATCTCGATAAGACGTCCGAAACCGCTTGGCCCGCTGCAGCAGTGGCACCACCTCATCGACGATCACCGGGAGGTCGGTGGCGTTGACGGCCGGCCGTAGCCGCACACCGTCGACGCCCCGCTGTTGCCAGCCCAGCAGCAGGTCGACCACATCGGCCGGGCTGCCGTCGAAGATCAAGGCGTCGGAACCGAATTCGGTATCGCCCCCGAATGTCACCACCACGTCGGCATAGACTTTCAAGTGCTGTCCGCCAGCCGCCTTCACCTCGTCGAGGATCGCGTCCAGCGACGCGTCGTCGGTGGGCGTGATGAAGACCAGATCTGCGCTAGTGGCCGCGAATTCGTAGATCCGCGGTCCATGTGCCAGCGCCGCCACCACCGGCTGCCCCTGCGGCGGACGCGGCGTGATCGACGGGCCTTTCACCGAAAAGTATTTCCCGTGGAAGTCGATGTAGTGCAGCTTGGCCCGGTCGATATAGCGTGCGGTCTGCGCGTCGCGGATGATCGCGTCATCCTCCCAGCTGTCCCACAACCGGCGTACCACCTCGACGGCATCGGCCGCTTCGTCGAACAATTCGCCACCGTCGGCGGTCGCGTCGCGCCGCCCGAACAGCGCGGCCTCGTGCGCCGTCGAGCTGACCCGTGGCTGCCAGCCGGCCCGCCCGTGCGACACGTGATCCAAGGTGGCGATGGCTTTGGAAACGTGAAACGGCTCGGTATGAGTGACGGTGGCCACCGGAATCAGGCCGATGTGCTTGGTGACCGGGGCGATGCGCGCGGCGACGAGTACGGCGTCGGCGCGCCCGGCCAGCCGCCGCGGGCTGATCGATTCGCGCCGACCTGGCTGGGGTGTCAGCGTGTCATCGATGGTGAGGAAATCCAGCAGGCCACGCTCCGCGGCGGCCGCCAAACCAGACCAATACCGGCCGCTGAAAACCGATTCCGTAGCGGGCTGGGCGGTCAGCGTGGCTCGCCAGGCCTGCCGGTGCCAACCGTAGCCGTCGAGTGCAACGCCCAGATGCAACTGATCAGTCACGGCAGATCCTTCACGAATGCAATCGGGAAGACCGGTCCCCGCGATGGCAACGGCTCCGAAAGCCGTGTGTAACCCGTCGATTCGTACAGCGCTTCGGCCTCTGGCTGACGGTTGCCCGTCGTCAGGTACACCCGCCGGTATCCGCGAGCGGCGATGGTGTTTTCCAGTTCGACGAGCAGTGCGGTGGCATACCCGCAGCGGCGGTGCGCGCTGTCGGTCCAGATCCGTTTGAGCTCGGCAGTCTCGGCGTCGAATCGCTGGAATGCTCCGCCGGTGACCGTCATCCCATCGACCTCACCGATCAGAAAGCCGCCATCGGGCGCCGCGAACTGCGCCAGCGGAACCGACCGTAACCACGCCATCACGGTGGGCGGCGTGCTCTCGTAGCGCTGCGCATACTCGACGGCCAGCTCGTCCAGCAGCGGCTGAGCCCTGGGATCGTCCGGACCGACTGCCAGGAAACGCAGCTGGCCCGACGCGGTTGGTTGGCTGGGTCGAAGCATCACTACATGTCTAACGTCTCGTCGTTGACTGCATTCCGCCGCGACTACGCCAAAACCGCGCGAACATAGCGGCCCGCCACTGGCACGCCGTTTAGATCTTGGCGACGCAAACCCGGTAGCCCGGTAGCGGTGAACAACTTCTCGAGCCCCGTCACCACGGTTCGCCAGCCGAGTGCGGCCAGGGATTCGGCGACGTCGCGGTATTCCTCTGCGTAGGTGAACTCGGCCATGTCGCCTTTGTATCCGAACTGTCGCCAGCCATCCGCCAGAGCGTGTTCCTGACTCCTGAGCGGCTGCGGTCGGTCCGGAAAATAGTCGGCCGCGGCCCGGCTTCCGGGGGCACTCAACGCGGTGACGTTGTCAAGCAACCGCTCCTGTGTGGCCGGCTGCAGAAACCCGATGAACAAGCCCTCCGCAACCCACACGGTGGGTTCGGTGGCGTCGAAGCCAATCCTGCGCAACGCCTCCGGCCAGTCCTGCCGCAGGTCGATACCCACCGCGCGCCGGTTGGCGGCCGGAACCGCGTCGAGGCCTCGCATTGTCTGGGTTTTGAAGTCGATCACTTGAGGTTGATCGATTTCGTACACGGTGGTGCGGGCCGGCCACCACAGCCGATAGGGCCGCGCATCCAGCCCCGACCCCAGTATCACCGCCTGCCGAATCCCGGCCCGGCACGCGTCGGTGAGGAAGTTGTCGAAGAATCGGGTACGAACCGCCAAAAGATCCGTCAGCAGTGCTAATCCGTTGTTATCACCGAGATCGCTGAGAGCCATCTCGCCGCTGGCCACCCTGGTGAAAAAGTCGTTCCCGACGGCGCTGACCAACGGCTCGGCGAACGGGTCGTTGATCAACCCCGCCCGGTGCGCCAGCGCCCTCGCGGTCGCCACCAAGGTCGCGGTCGTTCCGACGCTGGTGGCCGGACCCCAGGTGTCGCTGTCTGTTCGCGCCATGGTCACGCCCGCCTTTTCGAGAGCTTTGCTCGCCGCCTGGTTTGGGCTAGCGCTCGCCAACCCAGCAGCAGCAGCGCGGTGACTGACGACGCCACCACGATGAAACTGGCGGCGACGCCGGCCGAGGTGGCTTTACGCAGCAGCATCCCGACGACGACCGTGCACAGCCACACCACGACCCCGGTGGGGTATATCGCTGTCGGCCGGCGCCACGCCTGGGCCGCCAGCCACCCCACGACCGTCCCGCTCAGGAAGGGCCATGCTGTCGAGGTGATGCCCGCGATGTTGAGCCCCTCGTCGTGGCTACGCCTCCCCGCGGCGCAAAACACCAGCACACAAGCCACATCGATGCCCAACCACACCGGGCCGCGCCTCGGACGTTCCATGCGGTGAGGCTACCGTTCTGGTCGATCTCGGGGCGCCATCATGGCCGGCGGCCGACGCGGGACGATCGGAGTGGAGGGCCAGCGCCGCGTCCCCGTCCACGGCGCCGGTGGGGCGTCGAGCTGCTTGGCAAGCAGTAGCGCCGCCGCGTCGTAGTTCGCCCGCCAGCCCCGGAAATGCGGCCACGCCTCCTCCGCCGAGCGCTCGATCGGGTAGTCGACTTCGCGGAGTATGGCGACCGCCTGTTCAAAATCGCTGAATCTCACGGAGATTGGCGCGTCCGGGCCGGGCTCGTCGGGCACCGTCCGTACCATCGTCCGGGCGATCTGCGAGATGGCGACGAAGCCCATCCGAAGCGCCAGGCGCGGCGCTAGTTTGGGTTCGAGCGACGGGGCCAGCGACAGGTGCAAAGCGGCGGCATCCATCACCGCGATCAGTGAGGTCAGCCAATGTGACAGCGGATGCGGCGAACGGAAGCGCACCAGAGTGACATAAGTGGTGTGCGATTCGGTTACTTCTGCGGCCCACCGCTCCCACGAGAAGAACAACGCTTCGAGAACCTGCGCCATGTTGCCGCCCTGAATGCCCCACCGACTGCGGGCCAGAAGCTCCGGACCCCACGACGGCACGCCGGCCCGGGTGCCCAGCAGCGTGACGTCGGTTTCGCGCTTGTTGAACGCGGAGTACAGCGTCGGCAGGTAGCCGACCTGCAGCCCGATCACGACCAGCCCGGTGAACGCCGCCAGGTACTCCAGCGTCGTGCTGTCACCGGTCGACGGCGCCGCGTAGCCAAGGGTGAAGATCGACGACCCCGCTTCGGAAACAGCTTGCCCTAGATGGCCTTTCATACTCGGCAGCAACAAGAGCGCGAAGCCGACGACGAGCATGCCCAGCCACGCGGCGAGCCGGACGAGCAACGACATCGGCGCTTGCCAGGACAGGATCGCGTTCCTGCGCCCAAAGGAGCGCACCGGCTTGGTGAGGATCCGGAACACGATGTCGAGGAGCCACGCGACCAGCCGGCTGGCCGGGGAATTGACCGCCCGCGGGACGACCAGGGTGCCCGCGACGCTCATCAGCGTCCCCATCACCATCAACAACCCGGCCGCGAAGCCGATCCACGCACCGACCATAGGAGCATTCAAACAGTGCGTCGTGTGAGCCGCGTGCGGTTTGTGGCCTGGCTCAGCGTTTTTGTTTGGGCCGCAGCCGCGCCTCTGCCTGAGCAAGCTGCACGTTGTGGCCTTCCGCGCACTGGACATGGGTGGCCAGCGGCGCGCCGCAGCCTTCACCGTGCACCAGGTCGAGGCGTCTCGCGTCGCCCTGCAAGAGCATTCCGAATTCGACCAGGCTCACGAGTACGGGAAACAGCTGGCGGCCACGTCCGGTGAGCACGTATTCGTAGCGGGTCCGCTGCCCAGGCGACTTGTACGGCTGCTTGGCCAGAACCCCAGCATCGACAAGCTGCTTGAGACGCGTCGCCGCGATTTGCTCGGTGAAGCCTGCGCGTTGCGCAAAATCCTCGAAACGCGTGGTGCCCCAGAATGCCTCACGAAGCAGCACCAAAGCTGAACGTGTTCCGATGGTGTCCAAGGCCCGTTCGATAGGACAGACTTCTCGGTAGCCGGTTCTGTCACCATCGGCCAGACGCCCTGTCAGAGTCATCGCGTCAGTTGCTGGGGTCATCGCATCATCCTAGCCGCTGGCATTACTTCGCCATAGCCAGATGGCTGAGCTATCCGGTGCTGAACAGGGCGATCGACCCGGCGAGACGGGCCAGCCGGGCACTGGGACTGCAGTGCCCGATTGAGTTCATACTCGAAAGCGCTTATCTGATCTGTCTTTTAGACACGATTAGCTGGGACATACCCTTGGCCACAGTTATCTAGAGTTTGCTGTTACCTACAGCACCGCACGATTGGCACGCACGAACTCCCGCAGCGATACCGGCGTCCGGTTGATGAGTCGAGTCAATTGCGTGCAATCGGCGGGTGGGGCACCTCGAGCTGCGACCGCAGCTCCGACATTGGCGATGTGGCCGGCCATGGCGGGGTTGACGACTCCACCCGGATGATCCTCGGCAACGCGGACAAGCTCGTCGCGCCACTGGTCAGGTGAGATCGGCTCGAAGGTGATCGGACGCCCGAGCTCCTGAGTGAGGATCTCGGCGATCTCGTGGTGGTTCAGCAGCTCCGATCCCGTCGGGTAGCAGACCGGACCATCGAAGGTGGACGGGCGCAGCAGAGCTGCCACCGCAAGCTCGCCCGCGTCGCTGCCGTTGATCCAGCCGACTTGCCCTTCACCGAAGCTGTTACGCAGCAGATTGTCTCGCCTGATCGAGTCACCGTGCAACGCAATGAGATTCTGGTGGAAGGTCGCACCGACTCGCAAGATCAACACGTCGAGCCCGCCCCAGGTCATTACTTCTTCGGCCAGCCACTGTGCACGGCCAAGATCGCTGGGATGAAGCGGGTGCGCCGGTCCCATCGACATGACGACGGTCCTGATGGCGCGTCCCGTCTCGCGAACCGCGGCGGTGTAATTGGCCGCGGCGGGGACCACGCCGGCTTCAACCGGGTAGGTGAAATACGCCAACTCAACGTCGGTGAACGCGGTGACCAGACTGCGGCGATCATGCAGATCCCCGATGACCACTTCGGCGCCGAGCGCGGCGAGCGCGTCGGTGCGCTCGCTGAGCGTTCGGGCCAAGATTCGAACTGGGCTGCCTTCTTCGCGCAGGCGGCGTGCGACGTGGGCGCCGGTGGATCCGTGACGCCCGGTCGCACCGGTCACCAGGATCGGTGCGGCTGATCCGCTCATCGAGACACTCCTCGGGTGTACGCGGCGGCGTCGTCGCCGCCCGGTCGACAGCCCTAACCATCGCGACTGGCTCATGTTTTGTCAAGCCAATTAGCTAATGCGGATTCTGCATGCGTTGTGCCACTGCGTGTTTCTCGGTAAGTCATCAGAAGGGGCCGCGGCGAGGCCAGCCGCCCGGGTTGGTCCCGCCGTCCGTGGATGCTGACTTCTGCCTGCATACATTAATTTATTCCCTGATTTTAACTTCTGCAATGGGCATAAATCACGTTTGCTTTTAGCTTGACTCTAGTAGAGCTAGCTGTGACAGTGCGTAGATATGAGCTTCTTGCGAGTGACTGCGAAGAGAGGGACGACCAATGACCAGTGAGTACACCGCGACGGACCGCACCGACGTGCCTGCGTTGCTTGTTACGGGAGCGGCCGGCAGAACCGGCGGATACGCCGCGAAGTTGCTGCTCGAACGCGGCCACCGGGTGCGCGCCCTCGTGCACCGCTTTGACGACCGCGCTGCAAATCTGCGTGACAGTGGCGCCGAGGTCATCGTCGGCGATCTGCAAGATATCGACACGGTCCGCGAGGCGGTCGACGGCGCCCGGGCGGCCTACTTCGTCTACCCAATCAGCCCGGGTCTGCTCGAGGCGACCGCAACCTTCGCCCAGGCCGCCGAAGAGGCCGGAGTCAGCGCGATCGTCAACATGTCACAGATCTCGGCCCGCCGCGGTGCCGCAAGCGATGCGGCGCGCATCCACTGGCTGGGCGAGCGGATCCTGGACTGGTCTCCGGTTGCTGCGACCCATTTGCGCCCAACGTATTTCGCGGAGTGGTTCACGATTTTCGGCGCCCAGGGAATCCGCGAGGAGGGCGTCCTGCGACTCCCCTTCGGCGACGGACGTCACGCCCCGATCACGGCAGAAGACCAAGGCCGGGTCATCGCGGCGATCCTGGAGAACCCCGGCGACCACGCCGGCCAGGTTTACCCGTTGTTCGGGGCGGTCGAGATGAACCACTACCAGATCGCCGACGCCATCTCCGAAGCGCTGGGACGGCCGGTGCGCTACGAGCCCGCAGACATCCCGACGTGGATCGAAGGCATCAAGGCCCGGGGGTTTCCCGAGTTCTTGGCGCAACACCTGAGCAACGTCGCCGTCGACTACCAGAACGGAATCTTCGCGGGCAACAACGACCTGGTCGAACGAATCGGCGGCAAGAAGCCCACGACGGTGCAGGAATTCATCACCGACCATCTCGCCACATTCACCAGCTGACATCAAGCCAAGTGGCATAACAAGATTCGAATTTTAGGAGTCGATATGACGATTACCGAGCACGCTCCCTACTCGACCAAGGTCGACGATTCATACCCCGGGCCGGGCATCGAGCCGCAGGAAGACCCGGTCAACGCTGGTGACCGGAATCCGGGTGTCCCGCAATGGCAATGGCAGTTGCGTCGATTGACGACGACCACGGAAGGGCGGCCCTATCACCATCCACGGCGGGAGAGGTTCGTCGAAGAAGCCGCGATGTCCCGGGAGATGTTCCGGCTGTGACAAGCCAATTGGCCGCTTATCCGAGTGTACGGTTGCGTTCACTTGCGCGATCCAGCTAACCCCGCTATGGTCACTTTCAATTTGAAAGGCACAGGGGGTACTGGATGGACCGTAAGCCGAGTTGGAAGACGGAATGCCCGGTCGTGCAGACGCTTGAGCGGGTGGGCGAACGATGGAGCATCCTGCTGCTTCGTGAAATCTTTCGCGGAGCACATCGCTTCGACGAGCTCCAGACCAGCCTGGGGATCGCGCCGAACATCCTAAGCACGCGCCTGACGCGCTTGGTACACGCCGGCTTCATCGAGAAGCAGCTGTACCAACAGCATCCGCCGCGGCACAGCTATCACCTCACCCAGCGCGGCGAGGACTTCATCCCGGTTCTGTTCGCACTCCTCGCATTCGGCAACAAGCACTTCGCCCCCGAAGGCCCGAAGGTGGCCGTGGTGAATAAAGACACCGTGGAGATCGCCGAGCCCGTTCTCGTGGACCGCAAGACAGGCGTTGCGATCACCAGCGATCGATTCACCATCGCCTCCACCGCCCTGGCGAGCAAGCAAACGCAGGCGAAATATTCGCTCCAGGCATGCGAGCCGCCCCGCGCCGGGAGAGCGAGGGCCGCCAGGAAGGCACCTTCGGGGTAGCGCACTCCCGGGCGTCGGGCCAACTAACGTCACCAGAGATTCCGAAAGGTCAACGAGTGAGCCAACGTTCAGCGGCCCGCGCTTTCCTGCAGCGCGGGTGGATGGCCTTGGTGACCGTCATCGCGCTCGTTCTGGGCGCGGTCTGCATGTGGAAAGTGCACCAGTTCTCCGAACCGAAGCCAGTCACTACCGTCAACGGTCCACAGGCTCCCGAGGAGTTCAATCCCAAGCGCCTCACCTACGAGTTGTCCGGCTCGGTCGGCAGTGGCGGGATGCTGGTCTACGTCGACATCGACGGGCACCCGCACCGGGTCGACATCAAGGCCTTGCCGTGGTCACATACCGAGACGACGGTCCTGACTGTGGTGTCGGGCAGCATCTCCGCGCACGTACACGGCGCGCAGGCGGTCTGCCGAATGCTGGTGGATGGTGTTGTGCGGGACCAGCAGTCGACGACCCACAGCGACGCCGATGTCCAGTGCAGGGTGAAATCCGCGTGAGCGCACATCGTGCCGGGCGACCGTTCGTCGCCAGGACAGTCCGCCTTCTCGCGATACCGATCATCGTCCTCTGGGCGTTGCTCGCCGTGTCCACCAACGCCTTTATGCCGCAAGTGGAAAGGGTCGCAGAAGAACTCGCCGGCCCGATGGTCCCGACCTACGCCCCGTCGCAGCTCGCCATGCTCCAGATCGGCGAGAAATTTCAGGAGTCGACGTCGACCAGCCTGACCATGATCGTGCTGGAAGCCAACCGCCCGTTGGACGACGGTGACCACCGGTACTACGACGACTTGATCCAGCGACTCAAGCACGACACCGCGCATGTGCAATACGCCATGGATCTGTGGGGCAAACCATTCACCGCGGCCGGGGCGCAAAGCGTGGACGGCAAATCCACCTACGTGTTGTTGCGCCTTGCCGGTGACATCGGCCAGCTGCAAGCCAACGAATCCGTGAACGCCGTACGGGAATTGATCAACAAGGACACTCCCCCACCGGGGCTGAAGGTCTATGTCAGCGGCGCCGCCCCGCTGGCCTCGGACACCCTGTCCATCGCCAACGACAGCCTGAACAACATCACGATCGTGACGATCATCCTGATCTTCGTGATGCTGCTGTTGGTGTATCGCCGCATCACCACCCTGGTGGTCCCCATGTACAGCGTCCTGTTCGAGATATTGGTCGCCAAGGGCGTGGTGTCAACCCTCGGCCACGTGGGCATCATCCCGCTGTCGTCTTTCGCGGTGAACGTCGTCATTTCGCTGACGTTGGGAGCGGGAACCGATTACGGCATCTTCCTGATGGGCCGATATCAGGAAGCCCGGCAGGATGGGGAAAGTCCAGAAGACGCGTATTACACCGCATATAAGGGCGTGGCGCCCATCATCATCGGCTCGGGGCTGACGATCGCGGGCGCATGTTTCTGCCTGAGTTTCGCTCGGCTGAACTACTTCCACACCATGGGACCCGCCGTCGCGATCACCATGCTGTTCACCATCGCGGCCGCACTCACGCTGGCGCCGGCGTTGCTGACATTAGGCAGCATCTTCGGGCTCTACGAGCCGAGAACAAAGGTCAAGGGCGCGTTGTATCGGCGGATCGGCGCGAGCGTGGTGCGCTGGCCGAAACCGATTTTGGCAGCAAGCGCCGCGGTCGTGATGATCGGAGCGGTCTTCGTTCCCACCTACAAGCAGAACTACGACGACCGTCAATACCAGCCCGCCAGCGCATCGGCCAGGAAAGGCTTCGCTGCCGCCGACCGCCATTTCCCGCCGAGCAAACTGTTCTCCGAGATGCTGATGATCGAAACCGATCACGACATGCGCAACTCCGCCGACTTCATCTCGCTGGACCGTGTGGCAAAAGCACTGATCCGCCTGCCCGGTGTGGCCATGGTGCAAAGCATCACCCGGCCGTTGGGTCGGCCCCTTGAACACGCCACCATCCCCTACCTGTTCACCACCCAGGGCAGTGGCAACGGCCAACAACTCCCGTTCAACAGGGAGCAGAACATGAACACCGACCAGCAAGCGGATATCCAGGCGCACTCGGTTGCGGTGCTGCGCAAAGAGATCGTTTTCTTCCAGAAGGTGTCCGACGAAATACACAACACCGTGCTCACCGTTCAAGACCTGCAGAAGGTCACCGATGAGATGAACGAGGAAATCTCCAACCTCGACGACTTCTTCCGGCCGATCAAGAGCTACTTCTATTGGGAGAAGCACTGTTTCGACATTCCCATCTGTTGGTCGTTCAGATCGTTGTTCGACGCGCTCGACCACATCGACCACCTGGCCGAAGACATCAAATTCGCCAGAATCTCCCTCGCAGAGGTGGATGCGACCTTCCCGAAGATCATTGAGGAGCTGAAAGCCACCGCCGACGACACGGAGGCCCTGCAGAAGAAGTTGGTGAACAGCTACGGGTCGGCGGACCTGCAGTCCATCCAGACCGAGCAGACGTTCGACGACTCGATCAACGTCGGCAACGACTTCGACAAGTCGCGCAGCGACGACTTCTTCTACATCCCGCACGAGGGCTTCGACAACGACGACGTCAAGACGGGGATGAAGTTGATGATGTCGCCGGACGGCAAGGCCGCCCGGTTCATCGTCACCCATGAGGGCGACGCGATGGGCCCCGAAGGCGTCGAGCACGTCGAACAGTTCCCTGACGCAATCAAGACGATCCTGAAAGAGACATCGCTGGCTGGGGCGCGTGTCTACATCGGCGGTTCGGGCGCCAATGACAAGGACATCAAGGAATACGCGATGTCGGATCTGATGATCGCGGCAATTGCGGCCTTTGTGTTGATCTTCTTGATCATGTTGTTCATCACGCGAAGTCTGATGGCCGCGTTGGTCATTCCCGCGACAGTGGCTTTCTCCTACGCCGGCGCGTTCGGTCTGTCCATCCTGTTCTGGCAGCACCTCGTCGGCCTGCCATTGCACTGGCTGGTCCTGCCGCTGACGTTCATCATCCTGGTGGCGGTCGGGTCGGACTACAACCTGCTACTGATCAACAGGGTCAAAGAGGAGCTGCACGGCGGAATCCACACCGGTCTGATCCGGGCGCTGGGGAGCACGGGCGGCGTGGTGACGTCGGCGGGTTTGGTGTTCGCGTTCACCATGTTGGCCATGCTTACCAGCGATCTGCGGACCATCGGGCAGGTTGGGTCGACCGTCTGCATCGGCCTGCTGCTCGACACGTTGATCGTGCGCTCGTTCGTCGTGCCGTCGATCCTGCGAATCCTGGGGCCGTGGTTCTGGTGGCCGACGCTGGTGCGCACCCGGCCGCAGCCGCAGTGATGAGAGCGGTACCGCGTCAAAGCGGGTAGACGCGTGCGGCGTTGGCGTGCGCGATGAGGTCGACGACTCCGATGGCGTCGGCTTCGCTCCAGTCGCCGTTGGCCACGAACTCGCTGAGCACCCGGTGAATACCGGTGCGCCACAGCGCCGCCCCGAGAAAGTGGAGTTCGGCCGGGCCGAAACCGTCCGATGAGTACAGGAGCTTGCCGAACGGCGCCATCTCGAGCAGTCGCGCGAGGAACGCCGGCGCCCGGGCTCCCAGATAGTTCACGCTGAGTCCACCGTCGAGGTAGACATTGTTGAAAGCCTGCGCCAAGTACCCGGCTTCACGTTCGTAGGGGTAGCAGTGCAACAGCACGATCGGGGTGTCGGCCGATGCGCGCAGAAAGTCAACCAGCAGCAGCGGATTGGCTTTGTGCAGATCGCAGTCCCGGTCGCCGAAGCCAACGTGGAATTGCAGCGGCTTGCCGAACCGCAACGCCTGATGCAACCCGAAGCGCAGCAGAACGCGATCCTGCAACCGGACACCACCGCGCTCACGCCACCGGCCAGCCGCCTCGGCCACCTGCTTTGCGGACGGCTCGCTCAGGTCGCCGTCGAACCCGCCCCGGTAGGCCAGGATGGACTTGGTGGCGACCGCGCCACTCGCCCGCTGGTGCAGGATCTCCTGAAATGCCGACGCGTAGTCGCCGGGTGCCTGCGCCGCCTGTTCGGCCACTTGCTCTAGCCGCACGACTTCGTGAGCGCGGTTTCCGGAC
>NZ_DATNJW010000314.1:0-2768 GCF_035603715.1 Mycobacterium sp.
CCAGGAGCCGGGCGGCGGAGGCGGCCACGGGCCGGGTGGGCCGGGCGGTCCAGCTGGCCCCGGACCCGGTGGGCCTGGCGGTCCGGGCGGACCGGGTGGCCACGGACCCGGTGGCCCCGGCGGCCCCGGTGATCACGGACCTGGCGGGCCCGGCGGCCCCGGTGACCACGGACCCGGTGGACCGGGAGGGCCTGGTGACCACGGACCTGGCGGACCCGGTGGACCGGGTGACCACGGGCCTGGTGGACCGGGTGGGCCTGGATTCCACGGTCCGGGAGGCCCCGGTGGTCCCGGCGGCCCATGGCACGGCGATGACCACCGCGGCTACTTCAACAACGCTCCGTGGGGGAACGGACCGGCGCCCTGGGGTGCTGGCGAGCCACCGCGACCGGCATGGGACAGGCCGCTTCCGCCGCCCGGTGGACCGTGGAACTACGGGCCAATCAATTACTGGGGCTACAACGAGACCCCGTTCTGGAACCCGCAGTTCAACCAGTTCGGCTTCAACTTCTTCGGAGTTTGGATCCCGCTGTAAAGACTCACCTCACCAGACGCCCGCTTCGCCGATTGGCGGAGCGGGCGTTGCCCATTTGCCAGTCGTTGCACCTGTCCGCCGGGTAACGGTTTGCCCACAAGACAGTGCAGCTTGGGCGACAACGCGCAAATCCCCAAAAACCTGGCGAAGTCCAGCGTTACGCTGAGGAAATGGCGACGTTACATTCGATGCAATCAGTGCGCGCCGTGACCGTTGGTCTGGTTAGCGCGAGTGCACTTGCCGGCGCGATGCTGGTGGGCCCCGTCGGAACTGCTTCGGCCGCCCCGCTCGCGAACGTCCCCATGGTCGAGGAGCCCGCGCCGGCGCCGCCCACGGACCCCATTCCGGACGCCAAGGGACCGGAGCCGCAGGGACCAACCAACCACGCACCGCCTGTGCATCATCGCCGCCCTCTTGACGATCCATCCGTTCATCGGTAGCCGTCGAAAGTCCTTGGCGCAGTTAGCCCACGGCTGATGAAGGCTATGAGGGCCGGTCTTCGGCCGGCGAATCGTCGTCTTTGCCCAGGTGGCGCAGCACTCGTTCGTTGAGGGCAGCGAGCATGTCGAGCTCAGCTGGGCTGAGCAGGTCGATGAAGTTCCGGCGCACCTCCTCCACGTGCCCGGGCGAACCAGCCATGGCGCTGCCTCCGCGCGCACGGTTTACTCATGTGCCATTAAGGTAAATCTTAACTAACGTTCGTCAAGTAGGAATATCAGGATTTCACTGGAGAATCGTTCGCTCGCGCGGCCAGATCTCGGGTCTTTCCACAGGAAACGGCCTATTTTGCTGCCATCAACCGTTCGACGTATTTGGCGAGTACGCGGCGTTGACACGTGGAGGTATACCGGGAAATGCCTGCCGAGATGCGGCGGCAGCCCACTCCTGTAGGCCTCAATATGTGTGAGCGGGGAATCGCTCACCCGCTGTGGCCGCCTTGATTAGGCACTACCCCGCGCCGGCTGGCCGGTCGGTGTCGTCAATCGCACATATGTCTGCATTTATGGATGTCACGTCCGAAAACCTGGATAGCGATTCCCTACGAGTGCATAATAAAAACCCAGGTATCTCTCAGATTCGTCTCAGGAGATTAGCGATGGCAAAGCACTCGGGCAAGCGGAATCGTGGGTCGCACACCGCAAAGGGGCGCCGGCGGGGCTGGGTGGTCGGCCCTGTTGCGGCCGCTGGGACCGTGGTGGCGTTCGGCATGAGCCCGCTGTCCACTGCGCCGCCGGCCCATGCGGACGGGCTTGACGCCATCATCGACTCCATCGCCGGGTCGATCGCCGGTCTGGTCGATCCCTCGGCCGGTCTGGATTTAGGTGCGCTGGGGGCGGGGTCGGCTGAGCCGTTGGCTGCCCTTGGGCTGTCGACTGATGCGGTGTCGGCGGCTGGTTCGTTCGACTCGTTGCTGCACACGCTCGAGCAGGACTGGATCACCAACTCTTTGGGAGCCGGTATCGACACCCAGCTCAACACGCTCTGGCAGGACCTGGGTGGTACCGGCATCTTGATTGGTAACGGCGCCAATGGGATTGGCGACGGCTCGTTGGCTGAGGCGACCGGTGGTGCGGGCGGAATCTGGTTCGGCGATGGCGGTGACGGCGCCACCGATGCCGCCGGGGTCGGCGGCGCCGGTGGGGCTGCGGTGCTCGGCGATGGCGGTGTCGGCGGCGACGGCCTCGATGGTGGCGCCGGCGGGGCCGGTGGGGATGTCGCGCTGGTCGGTGATGGCGGGGCCGGCGGTCACGGCGGTGACGGCCTCGAGGGCGCCACCGGCCAAGACGCCACCGCCAGCAGCCCGGCTGGCATCGGCGGGGAAGGCGCCACCGGGCAGGCCGGGGGGGCCGGCGGGGAGGGCGGCACCGGCGGGGTGATCTCCGGTGACGGCGGGGCCGGCGGCAACGGCGGCAACGCTGGTCAGGGCGGGGAAGGCGGCACCGGGTTGGCCGCGACCACCGCCGGGGCCACCGGCGGTCAGGGCGGCACCGGCGGAGATGGCGGTGTCGGCGGCAACGGCGGCAACGGTGGCCTGGCCACCTTCGGTCACGACGGCCACGGCGGCAACTCCGGCAACGGTGGTGAGGGCGGGGAAGGCGGCACCGGCGGAGCCGCGGCGGTGGGCGACGCGACCGCCGGCGGCGGTGGCACCGGCGGTGCTGCCGGTGATGACGGGATCCCCGGCGACGGTGATGGCGATGGCGGCGATGGCGGCGCGGCGGCCGGCGCGTCC
>NZ_DATNJW010000315.1:0-7841 GCF_035603715.1 Mycobacterium sp.
AGAGAGGTGATCCCCGCCGTGCCGAGCCAGGGCGAGGCCTGGCCGCTGACCGTTCAACCCGAGACGGGTGTGCGCCGGTTTGCCCTGCGCCCGGTGACGGGCATTGACGCAACTGCCGTGTCGCCGTGGTGGTTACAGCGCCGATTGCTGCTCAGCGGGATCCGGGCGATCTCGCCGGCGGTCGACGCGACGAACTACGTGATGCTCGAACTCGGTCATCCGATGCACGCACACGACCTCAACCGGATCACTGGCGGACTCGCAGTGCGGTTCGCCACCGACGGCGAGACGGTCGAGACGCTCGACGACATCGAGCGCCAACTCAACCCGGCCGACGTGCTGATCGTCGACGATGTCGCGACAGCGGCGATCGGCGGCGTGATGGGATCGGGCAGCACCGAGATGCGCGACGACTCCACCGATGTGCTGCTGGAGGCTGCGGTGTGGGATCCGGCCGCGGTGTCGCGGACCGCGCGCCGGCTGCGTCTGCCCAGCGAAGCCGCCCGCCGCTACGAGCGGGAAGTCGACCCGGCCGTTTCCGTTGCGGCCCTGGATCGCTGCGCATCGTTGCTCGCCGAGATCGCCGGTGGTGAGGTCTCGGCGAAGCTCACCGACTGGCGGGGCGATCCGCCCCGGGAGGACTGGTCACTCCCACCGATCCGGCTCGCCGCTGACCTGCCGGATCGCATCGCCGGAGTGAGCTACGCCCAGGGCACGACGGCCCGGCGGTTGACCCAGATCGGCGCCGCGGTCAGCGATGCCGGTGACAGCCTGACCGTTACGCCGCCGAGTTGGCGGCCCGATCTGTTGCAGCCGGCCGACTTGGTCGAGGAGGTGCTGCGACTGGAGGGTCTGGACGTCATCCCGTCGGTGCTGCCGTCGGCGCCGGCCGGCCGTGGACTCTCGGCGACACAGCGCCGCCGTCGCGCCATCGGCAAGTCGCTGGCGCTGTCCGGCTACGTCGAGATCCTTCCGACGCCATTCCTGCCCGCCGGTGTCTTCGACGCCTGGGGCCTGCCCGCCGACGACGCACGGCGATCGACCACGCAGCTACTCAACCCGCTGGAAGCCGATCGCCCGCATCTGGCCACGACGTTGCTGCCGGGACTGCTTGAGGCTCTGGCGCGCAACGTCTCTCGCGGCATCGTCGATGTAGCGCTGTTCGCCGTCGCGCAGGTGGTGCAGCCGACCGAGCAGACGAAGGCGGTCGAGCTGATCCCGGTGAACCGGCGCCCCACCGACGACGAGATCGCCGGTCTGGACGCGTCACTTCCGCGGCAGCCCCAGCACGTCGCCGCGGTGTTGACCGGATTGCGCGAGCCCCGCGGACCGTGGGGCGAAGGTCGGCGATCCGAGGCGGCCGACGCTTTTGAGGCGGTGCGAATCATTGCCCGCGCCAGCGGAGTTGAGGTCACGCTGCGGGCCGCGCAGCATTTGCCGTGGCATCCGGGCCGCTGCGCAGAAGTATTCGTCGGCGAGACGGTGGTCGGCCACGCCGGGCAATTGCACCCGGCGGTGATCGAACGTTCCGGCCTGCCCAAGGGCACCTGCGCGGTCGAGCTCAATCTCGATGCCATCCCGATCGTCGATGCGTTCCCGGCGCCACGCGTTTCCCCATTTCCTGCGGTATTCCAGGACGTCAGCCTCGTCGTGAGCGCCGACGTTCCCGCGCAGGCGGTCGAGGACGCCGTTCGCGACGGCGCGGGAGAGCTGTTGGAGGATGTCCGGCTGTTCGACGTATTCACCGGCCCGCAGGTCGGCAACGACCGCAAGTCGCTGACCTTCGCGCTTCGGTTCCGCGCGGCCGACCGCACCCTCACCGAAGACGAGGCCAGCGCCGCTCGCGATGCGGCGGTGCAGCGCGCAGCCGAGCAGGTCGGCGCGGTACTGCGCGGCTGAGTTCGCCACCGAGAATGAGTTTGCATCAGTGTGCATAGTCATGCAACGATGGGCATCATGAGCCAGGGCATACGGGTCGCGATCGCCGGCGCCAGCGGCTACGCGGGCGGCGAGATCCTGCGGCTACTGCTCGGGCATCCGGCCTACCACGATGGACGGCTGACGATCGGCGCACTGACCGCCGCCGCCAGCGCGGGCACCCCGCTGGCCGAGCACCATCCACATCTGGTGCCCTTGGCGCAGCGGGTGCTGGAGCCCACCGAGCTTGACGTACTGGACGGTCATGACGTTGTTTTTCTGGCCCTTCCACACGGGCATTCTGCGGCGTTGGCGCAGCAACTCGATGCGCAAACCTTGGTGGTGGACTGCGGCGCGGATTTCCGGCTGAGCGACCGCGGCGCGTGGGAGCGCTTCTACGGCTCACCACACGCGGGCAGCTGGCCATACGGGTTGCCCGAGCTACCCGGTAATCGGGAGGCGCTGCGCGATGCGCGCCGCATCGCCGTGCCGGGCTGCTATCCGACCGCCGCCGTGTTGGCGCTGTTTCCCGCCGTGGCAGCCGATCTCATCGAGCCCGCCGTTACCGTCGTCGCGGTCAGCGGCGCCTCGGGTGCAGGTCGCGCAGCGAAAACCGACCTGCTCGGGTCGGAAATCATTGGCTCGGCGCGGGCCTACAACATCGCCGGCGCGCACCGGCACACCCCCGAGATCGTTCAGGGACTCAGCCAGGTGACCGGTCGCGACGTCACGGTGTCATTCACGCCGGTGCTCATCCCGACCTCGCGCGGAATTCTGGCCACCTGCACAGCGCGGACCACGTCACCGCTGTCGCAGCTGCGAGCTGCCTACGAGAAGGCGTATCACGAAGAGCCTTTCGTGCATCTGTTGCCCGAAGGACAACTGCCCCGTACCGGCGCGGTGATCGGCAGCAATGCCGCCCACATCGCGGTCGCCGTCGACGAGGACGCGGCCACCTTCGTCGCGATAGCGGCGATCGACAATCTGGTCAAGGGCACCGGCGGCGCCGCCGTGCAATCGATGAACCTGGCCCTGGGTTGGCCGGAGGCCGAAGGTCTTTCGGTGGTCGGGGTGGCACCGTGACACGCGCTGACCTCGCGCCGCTGGTACGCGCACAAGGCGTCACCGCTCCGGCGGGTTTTCGTGCCGCCGGCATCGCGGCCGGCATCAAGGCATCGGGTGCACTCGATCTCGCGCTCGTGTTCAACGAAGGACCCGATCACGGGGCCGCCGGAGTCTTCACCCGCAATAAGGTCAAAGCGGCGCCGGTCTTGTGGACCCACCAGGTGCTTGCCGACGGGCAGTTGCGCGCTGTGGTCCTGAATTCCGGTGGTGCCAATGCCTGTACCGGGCCGGGCGGATTCCAGGACACCCATGCCACCGCCGAGGGTCTGGCCGGGGCGTTGTCAGAGTGGGGCACCGAGACTGGGGCGATCGACGTAGCGGTGTGTTCCACCGGCTTGATCGGTGACCGATTGCCGATGGACAAGGTTCTCGCCGGCGTCGTGAATCTGGTGCGCGAAATGGCCGGCGGCATCTCCGGCGGCGAAGAGGCCGCCCGAGCCATCATGACCACCGACACGGTGCCCAAACAGGTTGCGCTGCACCATCCGGGCAACTGGACGGTCGGCGGCATGGCCAAGGGCGCCGGAATGCTCGCGCCCTCGCTGGCCACCATGCTGTGCGTGCTCACCACCGACGCCGTCGCCGATGCCTCCGCGCTCGAGCAGGCGCTGCGGCGCGCCACCGCGCTGACGTTCGACCGGCTCGACATCGACGGCGCCTGCTCGACCAACGACACCGTGCTGCTATTGGCATCCGGCGCAAGCGAAATCGCGCCCACCCAAGCCGACCTCGACGACGCGGTGCTGCGGGTCTGCGACGATCTGTGCGCCCAATTGCAAGCCGACGCCGAAGGGGTCACCAAGCGCATCACCATCAGCGTGACCGGTGCGGCGAGCGAAGACGACGCCGTCACCGCGGCCCGGGTGATCGCGCGCGACAGCCTGGTGAAGACCGCGATGTTCGGCTCCGACCCGAACTGGGGCAGGGTGCTCGCCGCCGTCGGCATGGCGCCGGTAGCGCTCAACCCCGACCGGATCACCGTGTCGTTCAACGGCTCAGCCGTTTGTGTCGACGGTGTCGGCGCACCGGGAGCACGCGAGGTTGATCTGTCGGCCACCGAGATCGAGGTTGCCGTCGACCTGGGGGTGGGCATCGCGCACGCCGCGATCCGCACCACCGACCTGTCGCACGCGTACGTCGAAGAGAATTCGGCGTACAGCTCATGATCTCGACCGAGGTCAAAGCGCAGGTGCTGGCCGAGGCGCTGCCCTGGTTGACCCAGTTGCACGGCAAGATCGTGGTGGTGAAATACGGCGGCAACGCCATGACCAACGACACACTGCGGCGTGAGTTTGCCGCCGACATGGCTTTCCTGCGCAACTGCGGCATTCACCCGGTCGTCGTGCACGGCGGGGGTCCGCAGATCAGCGCGATGCTCAAGCGACTCGGCATTGCCGGGGACTTCAAGGGCGGATTCCGGGTCACCACACCCGAAGTGCTCGATGTCGCGCGGATGGTGTTGTTCGGTCAGGTCGGCCGTGAGCTGGTCAACCTGATCAACGTGCACGGCCCGTACGCGGTCGGCGTCACCGGCGAAGACGCGAATCTGTTCACCGCGGTCCGGCGCAGTGTCAGCGTCGACGGTATCGACACCGACATCGGCCTGGTAGGCAACATCGCTGCGGTGAACCCCGCGGTGGTGCTGGATTTAATTGCCGCCAACCGGATTCCGGTGGTGTCGACGCTGGCACCCGACATCGACGGCGTGGTCCACAACATCAATGCCGACACCGCAGCGGGCGCATTGGCCGAGGCGTTGGAAGCCGAGAAGCTGCTGATGCTCACTGACGTCGAAGGCCTCTACACCAGCTGGCCGGACCGGGATTCGTTGGCCAGCGAAATCGACACCGCCGCGTTGACGCACCTGCTACCGACGCTGGAGACCGGCATGATCCCGAAAGTCGAGGCGTGCCTACGGGCGGTAACCGCCGGCGTGCCCAGCGCCCATGTCATCGACGGCCGCGTCGAGCACTGCGTATTGGTCGAACTGCTCACCGATGAAGGTTCCGGCACGAAGGTGGTGAGCGCATGACGAACACCGAAGACGTTCAGCAGCGGTGGTCCGCGGTGATGATGAACAACTACGGTGTCCCGCCGGTGGCTTTGTCCAGCGGCAACGGCGCCGTGGTCACCGACGTCGACGGCAAGTCCTACCTGGATCTGCTCGGCGGCATCGCCGTCAACGTGCTTGGGCATGGGCACCCCGCTGTGCTCGACGCCGTCACGCGACAGATGTCGACGCTGGGACACACCTCCAACTTGTATGCCGCCGAACCCGGCATCGCGCTGGCCGAGGCGCTGGTTGGCCTCCTCGGCACCGATGCCGAAGCGCGGGTGTTGTTCTGCAACTCCGGCACCGAGGCCAACGAGGCGGCGTTCAAACTCTCCCGTCTGACCGGCCGGACCAAACTGGTTGCCGCGCAAGGTGGTTTCCATGGCCGGACGATGGGCGCCCTGGCGCTGACCGGCCAGCCGTCCAAGCAGGCGCCGTTCGCACCGCTGCCCGGCGAGGTAAGCCACGTGCCGTACGGCGACGTCGACGCTCTGGCAGCCGCGGTCGGTGACGATACCGCCGCGGTGTTCCTGGAACCGATCATGGGGGAGAGCGGCATCGTCGTACCGCCCGACGGATACCTGGCGGCCGCCCGCGACATCACCAGCCGCCACGGTGCGCTGCTGGTTCTGGATGAAGTCCAAACCGGAATGGGCCGTACCGGAACGTTTTTCGCGCACCAACACGACGGCATCACCCCCGACGTGGTGACGCTGGCCAAGGGACTGGGTGGGGGGCTGCCGATCGGCGCGTGCCTGGCGATCGGTCCGGCGGCGCGACTACTGACGCCCGGCCTGCACGGCAGCACCTTCGGCGGCAATCCGATCTGCGCCGCAGCGGCGCTGGCGGTGCTGCGGGTATTGGCCGGCGAAGATCTGATACGACGGGCCGGGGTCCTCGGAAAGACCTTGCACCAGAACATCGAATCACTTCATCACCCGTCGATCGACCACGTTCGGGGCCGCGGATTGTTGTGCGGGATCGCGCTGACTTCTCCCACCGCGAAGGAGGTCGAAGGGGCCGCCCGCGACGCGGGGTTTTTGATCAACGCCGCGGCACCTGACGTCGTCCGCCTGGCGCCGGCGTTGACCATCACCGAGCATCAGCTCGACACGTTCGTCACCGCGTTGCCCGGCATCCTGGACACCGTTGAGGGGGCACCGTGATCCGACACTTTCTGCGCGACGACGACCTGAACCCCGATGAACAGGCCGAGGTGCTGGCGCTCGCCGCCGACTTGAAGAAGGACCCGTTCAGCCACCGGCCGCTGGAGGGCCCGCGTGGCGTCGCTGTCATCTTCGACAAGAACTCCACCCGAACCCGGTTCTCCTTCGAGGTGGGTATCGCCCAGCTCGGTGGGCACGCCGTCGTGGTCGACGGCCGCAGCACCCAGCTTGGCCGTGAGGAGACACTTCAGGACACCGCGAAAGTGTTGTCCCGCTACGTCGACGCCATCGTGTGGCGCACCTACGGCCAGGCCCGGCTCAGCGCAATGGCCGAGACCGCGACGGTGCCGATCGTCAACGCGCTCTCCGACCAGTTCCACCCCTGCCAGGTGCTGGCCGACCTGCAGACCATCGCCGAGCGCAAGGGATCACTGCGCGGTCTGCGGATGTCGTACTTCGGTGACGGCGCCAACAACATGGCGCACTCACTGATGCTCGGCGGCGTGACGGCCGGCATGCACGTGACGGTCGCGGCTCCGGCGGGTTTCGCGCCTGATCCGTTGTTCACCGCCGCCGCCGAGCACCGCGCCAACGACACCGGAGCCTCGCTGACCATCACCGCAGACCCCATCGCTGCGGCATCGGGGGCGGACGTGCTGGTGACCGACACCTGGACATCGATGGGCCAGGAAGACGACGGGCTCGATCGAGTACGGCCGTTCCGGCCCTTCCAGCTCAACGCCGACCTGTTGGCCAAAGCAGACGCGGAAGCCGTTGTCCTGCATTGCCTTCCCGCTCATCGTGGCCACGAGATCACCGACGAGGTGATCGACGGAGCGCACAGCGCGGTGTGGGATGAGGCCGAGAACCGGCTGCATGCGCAAAAGGCGCTGCTGGTGTGGCTGTTGGAGCGATCGACATGACGCGCTCGAAGACCACACCTGAGATCACCCGCGTCGGACGGCAAGCGCGCATCGTGGCGATCCTGTCGTCGGCTGAGGTACGCAGCCAGAGCGAGTTGGCCGCGCTGCTCGCCGCCGATGGCGTCGAGGTAACCCAGGCCACGCTGTCGCGGGACCTCGAAGAACTCGGAGCGGTGAAGTTGCGCGGGGCCGACGGCGGCGTCGGCGTCTACGTCGTGCCGGAGGATGGCAGCCCCCTGCGGGGGGTATCCGGCGGCACCGCGCGACTATCGAGGCTGTTGAGCGAGGTGCTGGTCTCCACCGATGCCAGCGGAAACCTCGCCGTGCTGCGCACCCCGCCCGGCGCGGCCGACTACCTGGCCAGTGCCATCGACCGGGCCGCACTGCCCTACGTAGTCGGCACGATCGCCGGAGATGACACGATCTTCGTAGCGGCCCGCGAGCCGATGACGGGCTTAGAACTCGCGACCCTGATCAAAGACCTCACATAACCGCACAACTCTAAGGAGATCAGTCCATGTCCGAGCGCGTCATCTTGGCGTATTCCGGCGGTTTGGATACCTCGGTGGCGATCAGCTGGATCGGCAAGGAGACCGGCCGTGAGGTTGTCGCGGTCGCGATCGACCTGGGCCAGGGCGGTGAGGACATGGAGGTGGT